>CAYZDQ010000030.1:2154-4176 GCA_964476955.1 uncultured Anaerolineaceae bacterium | reverse complement strand
TGCTGCTGGTGGGCGTGGCCGGGGTCGCGGGTGCCATCTCCATGTTCATCATCGCCCGGGCCATGCCGCAACGGACGATGGAGGGCGCGCGCATGTACGCGCAGCTCGCGGCCTATCGCCGCACGCTACAGAAGACGCTGGAGCAGGCACGCACGATGGACCAGGTCGTGAGCAGCAAGGTGCTGCCGTGGGTGGAGACACCCGACCAGGCCATGACCTGGGCCTATGCGCTGGGCCTGCACGAGGAAGCCGAGGAGGTCCTGGAGCGGTCGATGGAGGATGTGCGCACCGGCGCCGCCTCACCCACGCGGACGTATTTCCCGCTGTGGTTCTACGTCGGCGATCGCACCGCCCCGCGCATCAGCGGTGGCGCGCGGACGCCCACAGCCGGACTCTTCTCCAGTGGTGTCGTGCCCGACTTCACGGCCATGACCTCGGCGCTCTCGACCATCGGCAACGCCCCATCCTCGTCCGGCAGCGGCGGTGGTGGCTTCGGCGGTGGTGGCTCCGGTGGCGGTGGCGGAGGCGCCGGCGGCGGCTTCTAGCGCATCGCCGCGGTGGTCGCGCGGCCCGTGGGCACGCTGATGGCGTCAGTCCCCTAGTCTGTAGCCATGGGTGCGACAGACACGATGGAGATCTTCTTCGAGAAGCTGAACGAAGGTGACCGCCAGGGCGCGGTGGACCTCATGGATGAGCGCGTCGAGATGCGCGTCCATGTACGCGACGGCTCACGCACGTTGCGCGGCCTGCAGCAGGTGGGTGGCTGGTTCCTGCGCGGCGACACGGGCCTGAAGATGGTGCCCGGCGAGGTCCGCGAGATGGGCAACCAGTACGAGGCGGATCTGCTGGTGTTGCGCCCGGAGGCGCCCTCGCAGCACATCGACGCGACCTTCCGCGTGGAAGCGGGCAAGATCACCAGCATCAACCTCTCCCCGCGCTAGCAGGGCAGGGCTAGCGCGTCGCGCCGGCTTCCTCCCCCGCGGGTCGGAGCGACCAGGCTGCGACAGGCTCGGCCACGCCCTTGAGCGTCAGCTCTCGTGGTTCGGCGCCGTCTGGGCGCATGGTCAGCTTCGACATCGCAGCATCGCTCACCAGCAGCTCTCCTGCGACCGCGGCCGAGCTCACGCGCTCGCTGACATTGACCGCATCGCCGAGGGCCGTGAAGTTCGTGGGCTGGCCGGCCTGCCCCACGATGCCCACGTAGGCGATCCCGCAATGGACACCGATGCCTACCGGCAGCGGCCGCGCGTCGGCCGGCAAGCTCCGGTGACCCTCGACATCCTTCAGGATGCGTGCCGCTGCCTCCACGGCCACGGCCGCTGGCTCGCGATCGCAGTACCCGCGCAGGAAGAGCGCCAGCACCCCGTCACCGAGGTACTTGTCGACGATGCCACCGTGCGCCTGGACGGCGGCACCGGCGATGCCGTAGTAGGCGTTGAGCAGCCGCGTGTACTCACTCGGCGACATCGTGGCGGCGAGCTCGGTCGAGCCGCGCAGGTCGGCGAACATCACCGCCAGCTCCACCTCCGCTCCGCCCTGCTGCTCCTCCATCACGTTCATGCACACGCCACAGAGCGACGGGTTCTTGTCCCAGCGGCCGAAGCCGAGTCGGCTCACGATCGGCCCGAAGGGCTTCCCGTACGGCGCATAGCACCACTTGCAGCGTGGCTCCGACGGCAGGTGGCGGAAGAGCGCGCGAGCGATGCGGGACGACGGTGCCATGTTCGTATCCCCGCTGAGGATCGCGCGCCAAAGGGCATCGACCTCGGGGTCGCGCTGGTCGAGGTAGTCGATGGAGGCGTCGGCAGGCGGCTCGGAGGAGCGAGGGTCGGTGGACATCGGCGCATGATGGCACTGGCAACGGCTGAGTGAAAGCCTTGACCGCCACGGCGGGGGCGGCCGGCGCGTCCGTTACGGCGCGGGCGTGGCCTTGCGCCAGCCCGTGGGACACTCGAACCCATCCGGCGGGATCCGATAGCGCGCTCCGAGGACCACGATGTTCCTGTTGAGGATGCCGTTGAT
>CAYZDQ010000030.1:0-2144 GCA_964476955.1 uncultured Anaerolineaceae bacterium | reverse complement strand
CTGCAGGTGCTGCGGCGCCACATCGAACTTGGCCGCGATGCTGGTGAGCGAGTCGCCGGACTTGACGCGGTAGTAGCGGATCTTGGGCTCGCGCGTGGGACTCGGCTCCGCGCTGGGCTCGGCGGTGACGACCGGCGCGCGCGTGGCCACGGGCAACAGCGAGGCCGCCGGCGAGGGCGAGGCCGCGGTCACCGGCGGCCCTTCGTCGCCACCACCGAGCTGCGTGGCAACGAGGAAGACGACGATCGAGATCACGAGCACGCCGAGCACGGCCAGCAGGATCGTGGGCGTGACCGCGGAGCGACGACTGACCAGCGGCTCTCGACCAGGTGGATCGGCATAGACCCACTCCCCCGAGCCGCGGGAGCGGATGGGCTCCCCGGGCGGCTTGCGCCGGCGCATGGGCAGGGCCGCTGGCACCTTGGGTGCCTGCGTGGCTTCCTCGGCCGGCTCTGCTTCCTCTTCCTCGAGCTGCTCGTCCTCGGATTCGAGCTCCTCGAGCTCCTCGGCCTCCATCTCCGCGCGCTCATCCCAGGGCGCCTCGGCCCAGGCCGAAGCCGAGACCCAGTCGAGCTGCTCGTCCCCCTGGGCCTCGTCCGACCCGGCCCCTTCGGCAGGACCGAAGAGTCCACCTTCGGGCGTGGGCGGCGGGAGGGTGTCGGCCCCGTCCGCGGCCGCTTCGGCTGAAGCCCCATCGACCGGGGTGGTGCCGGCAGGCTGCGACTCTGGGGCGGCGATGCCCGAGCCCCAGGCCTTCTGAGCAGCCTCTTCCACGGAGGCCGACTCGGCCGCGGATCGCGCGGCCCAGGCCAGGAAGACCGAGCACTGCGCGAAGCCCGGCTTGTAGCAGTAGTCCGACTGGTACACCAGGTCTCGGCGGCGCGGAGCGCGCTCGGCGTAGCAACGGTTGCCTTCGTCCGGGGCATCAGCACGCCCATCACGGTCCTCGGCGAGTGCCACGAACGGGCAGACCGAGGGGCCGCTACCCGGCGACGGTCTCGAATCTGTCACGGCCCGATGATACGGCGGTGTCGCATTCGGGGCCGCCGATGATCCGGCTCACCAGCAGTCCGGAGGAGGGAATGCGGTGAGCCCTTGGGCAGTCGGGCCCACCGCAGGAATGTTCGTATGGAGCGGCCCCGCGGCCGCCATCGTGAGCCGGGAAGCGGTCCTAGGCGGCCGACTCCTCTTCGAGCTCGAGCTCCGGCTCGGGACCGGTACGCACGACCATGCCCGCACCGACGGTGTCACTGGTGGCCTCGTCGATGAGGATGAAACCGCCGGTGGCACGGGACAGCCGGTACTCGTCGAGCAGCAGCGGGGTGCTGGTGCGGAGGCGAACGCGGCCGATCTCGTTGAGTCCGAGCTCGTCGGCCTCCTGCTCGCGCTGGAGCGTGTTCACGTCCATGCGATAGCGCATGTCGTCGACGATGGCCTTGGCCGAGCGCGTGGCGTGCTTGATGACGTAGCGGCCACCCGGACGGAGTGGCTCGTCGCTCATCCAGCAGACCATGGCCTCGAAGTCGTTGGTGACCTCCGGCTGGTTGTGCGGCCGGCAGATGAGGTCGCCGCGGGCGACGTCGACGTCGTCCTCCAGCTGCATGATCACCGACATCGGCGGGGATGCGACATCGAGCGCGCCGTCGAAGGTGCGGATCTCCTTGACCTTCGACTTCTTGCCCGAGGGCAGCACTACCACGTCGTCACCATGCTTGAAGGTGCCCGACGCGATCTGGCCGGCGTAGCCGCGGAAGTCGTGATGCTCGTCGCTCTGCGGCCGGACCACCCACTGCACCGGGAAGCGCACGTCGATGAGGTTCACGTCCGAGCCGATGTAGACGTGCTCGAGGTGGTAGAGCAGCGACGGACCCTGGTACCAGGGCATGGCCATCGAGCGCTGCACGACGTTGTCGCCGTGGAGGGCGCTGATGGGGATGAACTGGATGTCGTGGACGTCGAGCTTGGCAGCCCAGTCCGAGAACTCCTCGGTGATGCGGTTGTAGACCTCCTCGTCGTAGCCCACGAGGTCCATCTTGTTGAGAACGACACAGTCGGCGCTACGGAAGGCCACGGGGTACTTGACGGGCTTGTCGTCGCCCTCGGGCGTCGAGGAGACGACGACGCGGCGGTGTTCGCCCAGGTCG
>CAYZDQ010000029.1:5466-11883 GCA_964476955.1 uncultured Anaerolineaceae bacterium | reverse complement strand
TCGGCCCCAGATGGGCCGACACGCCTCGCTTCTCGAGGGTCACCGCCGCACGCGCACACCACTCCTCCGAAGCGGCGACATGAGCGTCCGCCGAGTACAGCGCCGTCGTCCCGTCCAGCCCGAGCGTCACGGTCGGGACCACCACGTCTCCCGGGCGGATGCCGGCTCCGACCACCCCACAACTGCCGATCTGGACCGCCAGCCGTGCGCCTATGAGAGCTGCCACCTGCACCACCTCGGCGGTGCGCGGAGCACCGTAGGGACAGGCGTAGATCAGCGACCGACCGGCGGACGACCCCAGGAAGACGTCCGGGATCCCGAGCTCGCGCACGGACTCCAGCTGTGCCAGGCGCCGCCGCGTCTGGTCCTCGCGCCACCAGGTGCCCTCCACGACGACCGCCATCGGACGCTCATCGTCGGCCAGCCCGAGCACCGACCGCCAGGCGGCGCCGTCGACCTCACCGACGGGGCCGAGATCATGGCTCACGCGGCGTCCACCCCGAGCGGGAAGCGCGCCTCGATCGTCCACGACCCCGGGGCGCTCGACCCGGACATCAGCCAGACCTCCTCGGCGGTGCAGGCGATCGGCAGGCGCGGCTCGAGGGCCTGGGCCGCTTCCTCCAGCCGCTCACGCGGCTCGGATACCCCGATGGTGAGATGCGGCGGCACGAGTCCGGGCAGGCCGCCATACGGGCGCAGGGTCGGCCAGTGGTCCATGACGCTCGCGGTCATGTGGCGGAAAGGCGCATCGGGCTCGGGTGCCAGCCACACGACCTGGTCATCGAACCACCTGACCGCGGTGAGCTCAAAACCGAATGCCGGCACCGACCCGAAGATGGCCGCGAGGGACGAGCGCACGCCGTCGTCGGAATCCGCTGGCGGCAGGAACGGATACTCCACGGTCACGTGGGTGGGCATGCCGCGTGCCGAGAACGGGTCCAGCCGCTCGCGCCACAGCTCGACGTCGGCCATGGCCTCGGTCACCGGCACGATGAGACTGGTCTCGACCTCGGTCGAGACGTCGTCGCGGCTGGCGACCTTCATGGCTGGGTCACGCGATGGGTCGGACGGCCTCGGTGGGCGCGCCCGAGTCCGCACTGACCGTCCGTCGCACCTCGGCTGCGACCTGCTCGGGCGAGGGGATATACGCGTCCTCGAGCGGCGGGCTGAAGGGCACTGGCATGTGCGGCGCGGTCACGAGGCCGACCGGGCCATGCAGGGCCGCGAAGGCCTCCGAGGCCACGAGCCCGGCGATGTCGGTCGCCAGCGAGCAACGCGGGTTGGATTCGTCCACGACCACCAGGTGCCCGGTCTTGCGCACCGAAGCGATGATCGTCTCGAGGTCCAGCGGAGACATCGTGCGCGGGTCGATGACCTCCGCGGATACGCCTTCCTGGGCCAGCCCTTCGGCCGCCTCGACCGCGGTGTGCACCATCTTCTGGATGCCCACGATCGTCACATCGTTACCCTCGCGAACGACCTCGGCCACGCCGAAGGGGATGGTGTATGACTCCTCGGGCACCGGGCCCTCGCGCATGTATAGCCGCTTGTGCTCGATGAAGATGACCGGATCGGGGTCGCGGATGGACTCGATGAGCAGCCCCTTCGCGTCATACGCGGTCGACGGTGCGACCACCTTCAGCCCCGGCACGTGGGTATAGAGCGAGTAGAGCGCCTGTGAGTGCTCGGCTCCGGCGCGGAAGCCGGCTCCGGCCACCGTGCGCACGACCATGGGGATCGAGCACTTGCCACCGTAGAGGTAGCGCATCTTGGCCGCCTGGTTCAGGAGCTGATCGAACGAGGTGCCGATGAAGTCGATGTACATGATCTCGGCGATGGGGCGCAGGCCGGCATAGGCAGCACCCACCGAGGCGCCGATGAAGCCGGTCTCGGCGATAGCGGTGTCGATGACCCGCTCGCGCCCGAACTTGGGCAGCAGGCCCTTGGTCACGCCGAAGGGCCCGCCCCAGGCATCGGCAGCCTCGGGATGCTCCTCGTCGCGACCGGCGCCGCCGGCGATGTCCTCGCCGAAGATGATGACCCGCTCGTCGGCGGCCATCTCCTGATGCAGCGCCTCGTTGATGGCGTCCTTGATGTTCAGCTGGCGTGTCATCGGGCTCCCTCCGGCCACGTCGTGTACACGTCCGCGGTCATATCCTCGGTGCTGGGCCAGGGCGCCCCTCGCGCGGCCTCCCAGGCGGCATCCACGTCCCGCATCGCCCCCTCGTCGATGGCGTCGAGCTCGGCTGCTTCGAGGTGCTCGGCGGTCGCCCGTCGGAAGAACTCGAGCGGGTCCTTGGCGCGCCAGCGTTCGACCTCGAAGGGCGGCTTGTACGTCTGCGTGTCGCCCTCGTACTGGCCGCCATAGCGGTAGGTCATGGCCTCGATGAGCGTCGGCCCGCCACCACCCCGCGCGCGTTCGATAGCTCGCTCGGTGGCTCGCCGGACCTCGAAGATGTCCATGCCGTCGATCTGATCGGCAGGGATGCCGTAGGGCGTGGCCATGGCCGTGATGGAGGTGGCGTTGAGGTGGTAGTCGACCGCGGTCGTCTCGGCGTAGAGGTTGTTCTCACAGAAGAAGACCACCGGCACCTGCAACAGGGCGGCGAAGTCCAGAGCCTCGTGCCAGGCCCCCTGGTGCACCGCGCCGTCACCGAAGAAGCTGACCGCGACCGAGTCGCGTCCCTGGCGCTTGAAGGCGAGCGCGGCACCAGCGGCGATGGGCAGGCCGGCGGCCACGATGCCCATGCCTCCGATCATGCCCAGGTCCTGGTCGGCGATGTGCATCGACCCGCCGCGCCCGTAGATGACGCCGGTCTGCTTGCCCATCAGCTCGGCGGCCACGGCCTCGAGCGGCATGTCGCGCGCGATGGCGTGGTGGTGGTTGCGGTAGGTGGTGTTGAAGAGGTCGTCTTCGCGCAGCAGTGAGATGACCCCCACCGCCGTCGCCTCCTCGCCGTAGGCCGTGTGGGTGTAGCCCTCCAGCTCCTTGGCCATGGTCAGGTCGTGGACACGCTCCTCGAAGCGTCGGATGTTGACCATCCGCCGCCACAGGTCGAGCAGTGTCGCCTTGTCAATAGCAGCCATCGCTTGCCTCCCCGAATGCTTCTGCCAGGTCGTTAGCCATGCTCATGTAGGTGCTTCTTGGGGCTGCACCACCGCATACCGCAGCGGTTCGCCTGCCTGCCAGCGGGCGATGTCGTCGAGGATCATGCGGGCGTGGTGTCGCTTGACGTCGTCGGCGGCACCGGCGACATGCGGGGTGATGGTGACGTTGTCGAGGTCGCGGATAGGGTGGTCGGGCGCCAACGGCTCCTCCCAGAAGACGTCGAGCGCGGCGCCGGCGATGCGACCTTGGCGCAGGGCCTCCAGCAAGGGCCTCTCGTCGACCACTGCGGCCCGGCCGGTGTTGACCAGGGTAGCCTCGGCACGCATGAGCTCGAGCTCGCGTGCGCCGATGAGCCCGCGCGTCTCCGGCGTCAGTGGGCAGTGGATGGAGACGACATCAGAGCGCTCCAGCAGCTCATCGAGCTCCACCAGCTCGACTCCTTCGGGAGCCTCGGAGACGAAGGGGTCGAAAGCCACGACCGTCATGCCGAACGCCCGTGCACGGTCGGCCACGAGCCGACCGATGGCACCGAGGCCGATGAGCCCGAGGGTGCGCCCATCGAGCTCCGGACCGCGGAAGTGGAAGTAGGGCAGATCGCCCTCGGTCATCCAGCCGTGGTCACGCAGCTGGCGTTCCGAGCGGCCGATGCGTCGGCTGTGGCTGAGCAGCAGGCCCATCGTGAAGTCGGCCACGGAGATGGCGTTGCGCCCCGGCGTGGCCAGCACGGCGATACCTCGCGCGGCCGCCGCGTCGAGGTCCACGTTGGTCGGATTCCCGCGGCACGAGGCGACCAGGCGAAGTCCCGGAGCGGCGTCGAGGACGTCGGCGTCGACCCGTTCGACCTCACAGATGAGGACCGCGACATCAGCGAGGGCAGCGATCAGTTCCGCCCTCGACATGGCCTCACGGGTCACGCCCCAGCCTGCGTGCACCGGTTCGTAGCCGAGGCCTGCCAACTCGTCGAGCCCGTCCCGCGGGAACTCCGCCGTCACCAGTGCCTTCATGCCGACCATCCCGGGAGCTCCTGGCGCAGCGCGTCGCCGGCCGCGATGTATCGCATGTAGCCCTCCTCGAGTGCGTCACTGGGGCGGGGTTCGATCGTCTCGCCATCGAAGGCCGGGGCCTCGGCGCCGTGGGCGCTGCCCGCGGAGTCGGCCAGCCAGGCGAAGGCAAGGCCGGCCGGGTAGTCGCTGGCCACGCGGCCGATGGGCCTGCCGGTGGTATCGGCGACCAGCTGGGCGAACGAGCGCGAACGAGCGGCACCGCCGAGCAGGCAGACCCGGCTCGCGGCCCCGCCGGTGGCGCGTTCGAGATCCTCGAGGTTCCCGCGGATGCCGTACGCGTGTGCCTCGATGAACGCTCGTGCCACGTCGGCGCGCGTATGGCCGGGCTCGAAACCGATGAGTCCGCCCGGAGCCCCGCTGCTCCAGGTCTCCTCGCTCCATGTGCGTGCCGTCACCGCGGCCGTGATGCCGTTGGCACCCGGGGCCGCAGTAGCCGCCTCATCCGCCAGCGTATCGACGCTGCTGCCGCTGACCTGCGCGAGCCAGTCGAGGCTCATCCCGGTGTAGCCGGCGTTGGTCTCCGCGGCCCAGCGGTCGGGCCGGAGATGGGCGCTGACCCAGGGGTGCTGCTGGGGATCGCGCGGGAACGCAGACGTGCTCGCCTGGATCGGGGTCGTGGTACCTGCGACCACGCTGACCACGCTGTCGGCCAGGCCGCCGGCACCGGCGGCCGCGAGCTGGGTGTCACCCCCGCCGACCACGACGTCGATGCCGCTTGGCAAGCCGAGGTCTTCGTCGCGCAGAGCTCCTACCGGCGTCCCGGCCTCGACGAGCGGCGGCAGCACGGACGGATCGAGCTCCAGTGCCTCGAGGATCCCCACGGCCCAGGTCCGCTCCTGGACATCGAGCAGCTGTCCAGCGGAGGCCATCGAGGGCTCGCTCACGCGCTCACCACAAAGCCGCCACAGTGCCCAGTCGTGGACGAAGAGCATCGTGTGGGCTCGCTGGAGCCGCCCCGCACGATGCTCCTCGAGCAGCTTGGGCAGGGTCAGCTGCGGGGCCGACCAGTGGCCGGTGATCTCGTACAGCCGCTCCCGGCCGATGGTCTCGCGTACGCGCTCGAGATGATCCGCCCCCCGGCGATCGGCGTTGACGACCCCCGGCGCAAGCTCCCCCGCCTCGTCGAGCAGGACGTAGCCCTGGCGCAGAGAGGTGACGCTGACGGCGGCGTAGTCGGCCGGCGCACGAGCCGCCTGCGCCACTGCCGCACGCATGGCGACGGCCGCAGCCCTCCACCAGGCGTCCGGGTCGAACTCGGCCCGGCTCGGTGACGGATGCCGGGTCTCGGTCGGCTCTTGCGCCACCGCCAGCACCTCGGCCCGCTCGACGTCGGCCACGCAGGCCTTGACAGCACCGCCACCGAAGTCGAGCCCGGCCACCAGCGACATCAGGTCTTGCCGTAGCCCTTGCCGGCCGCCTCCAGCCCGTGGATCCACTCCATGTACTCGGGCGGCGTCACGGTGTCGGTATCGCCCAGCTGGATCGCCCGCAGGGTGGCCATGGCCGCAGCCTCGAGGTTCATCGCGCGCTGGTAGGCGAGGTCGGCGGCGGCGGCCACGAGCAGGCAGCCGTGGTGCTTGAGCAGGACGACCTCAGCGCCATCGAGCTGGTCGGCCACGGCCGTAGCCAGCTCGGGGCTGCCGGAGTTGATGTACGGCACCTCGTGCAGGTCGCGCACGTAGTAGGCATGGTCGGTGGTCAGGTGCCGGATAGGCGTGCCCACCGCGTGCAGCGTGGTCGACACCGGCGGGTGCAGGTGGAAGACGAACTGCGCGTCGGGTCGGGCGTCGTAGGCCGCAGCGTGCATGGGCCACTCGCTCGAGGGCTTGAGGTCCCCGCTGAGCACACTCCCGTCGAAGTCCACGCGCACGAGCTGGTCCGGTGTGAGCTCGGCGAGGCTGTAGCCGCTGGGCGTGATGATGAAGCCCTCGTCGCCGGGCAGGCGGCCTGAGAGGTTGCCCCCGGAGCCGACCACGAGCCCTGCGGTCACGAGCTTCTGGCCCTGGAAGAGCAGGGCCTCTGCGATGGTTCGTTCGTCGGTCATGGGCGGTGGGTCCCTCTCCTGATGTGCTGCGGCGTGCCTAGGCGTTGGGCCGCAGGATGGTCTTGAGCGTCATGAGTGCCTCGTCGCGAGACTCTTCCAGGGCCGAGCGCACATCGGCCAGCGGGTAGCTGGCGGTGACCAGGCGGCGGCCGTCGATCGCGCGCGAGGCCAGCAGCTGTAGCGCCAGCCCGAACTCGGTG
>CAYZDQ010000029.1:0-5456 GCA_964476955.1 uncultured Anaerolineaceae bacterium | reverse complement strand
GGGCGCCAGGTGCCCGCCACGGATCTCGAGCTCCTTGAACTCGGCCACGGTGTTCCAGTCGACCGTCGCGCGCTCGCGGTAGACGCCGTAGAGCGTGATGCGGCCTCCGGGAGCGATAGCCTCGAAGCCCAGATCGACCGAGGCGGTGACGCCGGTGAAATCGACGTAGTGGGCGGGTCCGATGCCATCGGTACGCTCCCGCAGCTCGGCCACGGCGTCGGTCGTGGTGACGTCGATGGCCTCAGTGGCTCCCAGCTCCTCGGCGATCCGGGCGCGCTCGGGCGTGGTCACGAGGGCCACGATCCGGCTCACGGGCTTGACCGCGGCGACATAGGCGAGCGCGCCCGCGCCGATGGCACCGATGCCGCTGATGGCGATCGTCTCGCCCTCGCCCGGGTCGGCCCGCTCGATGGCGTGGATGCCGCAGGCCAACGGCTCGGCCGCGACGGCCTCCTCGGGTGCCAGGCCATCGGGGACCCGCCACACACGGGCTTCGGGCGGGATGGCCATACGCTCGGCCCAGCCACCGGGCAGGCTGCTGCCGATGTGCCGGCCGTCCCGGCAGAGGTGGAAGCGCTCGCGTCGACAGAGCGGGCAGACGCCACAGGGCACCATGACCTCGTTCACGACCATGTCGCCCTCGGTCACGCTCCAGCGCGCACCGGCGTCGGCGTCGAGCTCCACGACCGTGCCCACGTTCTCGTGCCCGGGGATGAAGGGGAACGTCAGCTCCCAGGGTGAGTCGCCCTTGTAGATCATGCGGTCCGCGGCACAGACGCCCGCGGCCTCCATGCGCACCACAGCGCCGCCATCGAGCACCGGGTCGGGCACGTCCTCGACGCGAAAGTCGCCCGCACCGCGGGCCACGACCGCTCTCATCGCTGTCCTCGCGCGCGAGCGGCGGCCTCGTTCATCGTGGCGTAGCCGTAGGCGCTGGCCTCCTCGCTGCCGACCACGCCCTCCTCCACGCCGCCGTACATGTCCAGGGACATGGCGCCTTCGTAGCCGATCTCGTCGATGGCGGCCATGAAGGCCGTGAAGTCGTGGTGCCAGCCCGGCGGCAGGTCGGCCTCGATCGGTCCGGGCGTGTCGCCCAGATGCACGTGCTTGAGGCGGTCGCCGATGAGATGCAGCGCCACCGGCAGGTCCTCGCCCACCCACAGCGCGTGGCCCGTGTCGAGCAGGACACCGAGCGCCGGGTGGTCGACCGCATCGCAAAGCCGCAGTGCCGCATCGGCGTTGGCCAGCATCTCCAGGGCCTTGTACTCGACCGCGACCTCCATGCCCAGCTCGGCCACACCTTCGGCGATGGCGCGGAAGGAGTCGACCATCACTGGCCAGACCTCAGCCGGACGGGTGGAGCGATCGAGCGTGTCTGCGCCGGGCCACAGGCCCAACACCTTGCAGCCGAAGGCATCGCGCCCGACCCGCGCCGTGGCCAGCACTCCCTCGATAGCGGTCGGCGCCTGTCGCGAGTGACCCAACCCGCCGTCCGGCCACTTGGCCGGCGGCATGGAGTAGAGCACCGTGCCCACGGCCAGGCCGTGTTCGTCGGTGAGCCGCACGTACTCGGTCACCTTGGCGTCGGAGAGCTGGTCGGCCACGTCGTAGACGCCCAGCTCGATGCCGTCGAAACCGAGCTTCGCGCTGGAGGTCCAGATCGACTCGGCCGAGTGTCCCTCTGGCCAGTAGTTCCAGTCGGCGTTGAGCAGCTTGGGGATCACAGGATGCGGTCCTCCGTGGGGACGACCCAGGCCTGCTCCTTCGGCAGCCGCAGCGTGATGGGATCGCCTCCCTCGTAGCGCACGCCGGGCGCTGCGGTGAACTGCAGCGGCACGTCGGCGGCATGGGCCCAGACACGCACGTGCGTGCCCAGATACATCACCCGCTCGACCGTGGCCTCGAAACTGTTCTCGCCGCCCCCGACCTCGATGGCCTCCTGGCGGATGACCAGCAGGCCCTCGCCATCGGGATGCTCGTGGCCCAGCTCCAGCGTGCCCAGGACCGACTCGAAACTCCGGCCGCTGACCGTGCCGGGGACGAAGTTCTGGGTACCGAAGAACCGCGCCACCGCTTGCGTCAGCGGCCGCTCGTAGAAGTCCTGTGGCAGTCCATCCTGCTGGATGCGGCCTTGCAGCATGAGCGCGATGCGGTCGGCCAGCATCACGGCCTCCTCCTGGTCGTGGGTGACGAAGATGCTGGTGATGCCCAACTCCGCCTGGATCGAACGGATGAGGTCGCGCATCTCGATGCGCAGGTTGGCGTCGAGCTGGCTCAGCGGCTCGTCGAGCAACAGGATGTCCGGCTCGGTGATGAGCCCACGCGCGAGCGAGATGCGCTGCTCCTGGCCGCCCGACAGCTGGCCCGGGCGCCGATCCTCCATGCCCGGCAGGCGCACCAGCTCCATCATCTCGCCGACCCGCTTCACCCGTGTCTTCTTGTCCACGCCACGCATACGCAGCCCGAACGCGACGTTGTCACCGATGGACATGTGCGGGAAGAGCAGCGGCTTCTGGAAGACCATCGCCACCTGGCGCTTCTCTGCCGGGATGTCGATGACTGACGTCCCGTCGAACTGCACGTCCCCGCTGGTGGGGTCGAGCAGGCCGGCGACCATCTTCATGGTCGTCGTCTTGCCGCAGCCCGAGGGCCCGAGCATGGCCACGAGCTGCCCCTTCTCGATGCTCATGTCGATGGCGTCGACGCTGGGCTCGGTGGCGTTCTTGTAGACCTTGGTCAGCTGGACCAGATCGACTGTGACCGTCATGCGCGTCCGATACCCCCGATCGCTGCGTCGTCACCGCTCAGGTACCGCGAGGTCAGGATCATGAGCACGATGGCCGGCGCGATGAAGAAGAGGCTCAGTGCGGCCGCGATGGCCGGGTCCGAGCCGACGAACTGGAACAGCAGGATCGGCAGCGTGATCACGATGCCGCCGCCGATGATGAGCGTCATGAGGTACTCGCTCCAGCTGATGAGGAAGGCGAAGAAGGCCGCCACGATGAGGCCGGGCAGGACGGCCGGGAACGTGACGTGCATGAACACACGAAGCGGGTTGGCGCCAAGGACCCTCGCCTGCTCCTCGTAGCTCGTGTCGTAGTTGGCGAAGACCGCGCCCATCACCAGCACGACGTAGGGGATGGTCGGGATGAGGTGGACGAGCACGACGCCGGGGATGGTGTCGGCCAGCCCGTAGCGGATGAACATCACCTGGATCCCCATCGACACCGCGATGGCGGGCACGATGACCGGAGCCAGCAGGATGAGCTCCACGAAACGCTTGCCACGGAAGCGGTAGAGGCCGAGCGCCCGACCCCCGGACAGCCCGATGCCCGCCGCGATCACCGCCACCAGGAGGGCGATAGCGAGCGAGTTGAAGAGGCCTTCCATGACGTCCGAGCGGTCGGAGAGGACATAGGACCAGGCTCGATCCGAAAGCTCCTCGGGGATGATCGTGGGGAAGAACCAGCGGTGGCTGATGGACCAGAAGATCAGCGGCACGAACGGCAGCAGGAGCAGGAAGCACATCACCACCACGAGCACGTAGCGGCCGATGTGGCGCTTGGGCTTGGGCCCGGGGAGCGCCTCCGGCGGATCCTCCTGGTCGAGGCGAGTGTCGGGCGGCATGATGCCGGTCTCGCCGGTCACATTGCGTTGGCCCGCCGTGATGTCCTTCTCGTCCTCGTCGGGCGGGCGGCCGGTCGTGTCGCGCTCGATGTTCACGATTCACTCCGGACGTAGCGGCGCGAGAGCCAGGTGTAGACGAACACGGCCACGGCGGTGATGACGGCGATGACCATGGCGATGGCCATGGCCTCCGACCGCGCGTTCAGGTCGACATCCGCGAAGTTCCGATAGGCCAGGACCGGCAGCGCCGCCGGGAAGGGCTGTCCGAGCAGGAACGGCACCTCGAAGGCACCGAAGCCGAAGGCGAAGACGATGACCGAGGTGGACACGATGGCCGGCGTGATGAGCGGCAGGATGACGTGCCAGAAGCGCTTCCAGCGACCGGCGCCCAACGTCCGGGCGAGGTCCTCGTAATCTCCCACGCCGCGCGCCAGGGCGGCAAGAACGACCACGCCGATGAAGACCGTTTCCTTCCAGACGTACTCGGCGATGATGCCGATCGCGCCCCGGTCGTTGGTCATGGGCGGGAAGTCGCCCGGGGAGTCGGTCAGTCCCAGGGCGAACGAGATGCGCGAGAGGAGCCCGCCCTGCGCCAACAGGAAGAGCATCGCCACCGCGCCCACGATGTGCGGGATGGGCAGGTTGAACTGGAAGATGAAGGTCGTGACGCGCCGGCCCCGCGTCGTGTGATAGATGAGCAGCGCGCAGGCTACGGCCAGCACGATCGAGAGGATCGTCGAGACGAAGGCGATGTAGAGCGAGAGCCGCAGCGACATCCAGAAGACGCGGTCGTTGAAGATCTCGACATACGCATCGAGGTTGAAGTCGTTCTTGCCGATGAGCGGCATGTAGTTGAGGCTCTGCATGAGCCCCAGCACCAGGCCGCCGGTGAAGAGCACGAGGACCACGAACAGGGCAGGTGAAAGCAACAGCCAGGGCCGGGTCCAGTCGGGGAGACGCCGGCGACGACGCCTCCCCGTGGTGGTTGACGCAGTCACGTGTCGCTACTCGCGAAACGGACAGCTATCGCGATCGATGGACTACTGCTGGAGAACGCTCTCGGTCCACCCCTTTTCAACCGCGGTGACGTAGTCCGCCACCAGCTCGGGATTGGAGTTGACCGAGCGGTCAGCCGCCGAGAGCACGGCCGGATGCAGCGGGACCGCCGCGAACTCCGCCTCGTATTCGGTCAGGGCGGGGTCGATGATGGGATCGGAGCCCCAGCTATCCGGCTGCGCGCGCTCGAGCTGCGCCTCCGGCGAGATGAGGATGTTGGCGACGGCCAGCGCGCCGGCCTGGCTGTTGGCGTTGTACGGGATGGCCACGAAGTGCGTGTTGCCGATCGTGCCGTGGTCGAAGACGAACATCTGCGTGCCTTCGGGGTAGACGCCGTTGTCGACCAGCGGACCGACCTCGGTGGGACCGTAGGTCATGGTCATGCTGATCTCACCGTTGGAGAAGAGGTTGTCCAACTCCTCCTTGGTCTGCGGATAGGTGTCCCCACCGCGCCACAGGGACGGCTCGATGCCGTTGAGGATCTCCCAGGTCTTCTCCGCGGCCGCGTCGAACTTCTCCTGGTCGAACGGACCAAGCAGGTCCTCGTAGCCGCCGTTGGCGTGGTACAGGGCGTGGCGGACGAACACCGATCCGGTGAAGTCCGGCGGTGCCGGGTACGTGAACTGGCCGGGGTTGGCCTCGATCCACTCGAGCAACTCAGCCATCGAGGCCGGCGGCTCCGGGACCTTGGCCGAGTCGTAGACGAAGACGAACTGGGCGCCGCCCCAAGGTGACTCGCAACCGTCGACCGGGGTGCCGAAGTCGGTGTTGAT
>CAYZDQ010000028.1:0-12086 GCA_964476955.1 uncultured Anaerolineaceae bacterium | reverse complement strand
GGAGCGCGACCGCAGCGGCCGACGCCGCCACCAAGTCGTCACGGCGGACCGAGAAGGTCTACCGCCGCGCGATGAGCGAGTTGCTGCAGCTCGAGCGCGGCGACGTGCTGCGCCCGGTGGAAGTCCGCGAGGTCATCGGGCGGCGCGAGCTGTACCGGCGCATGTCACGCATCGCGGTTAGCGTGGCCGAGGTCGCCGACCGTGTCTGGTATGCCTCGGTCAAGGAAACCTGAGCTCGCAGGCCTGCTCAGCTCGCGTCGGCGATCTCCACGAAGCCCGTCTCGAACAGCTCCAGCACGACCGGCCGCAAAGCCGCCTCGAGCTCGGCGGCGGTCCGCCCACGTCCGGCGCTAACCTCAGCCGCGATGTCGCCGATGACTCGCTCACCGTCAAGCTCGAAGACCGCTTCGAGCAGCTCGGCGGGGATGCTGGCCACGACGCCGGCCGACTCGTCGAGCCGCATCCTGGCAGGGGCAGCGTCGTACGACCCGTGACCGTAGTGCAGGCGCTGATCGATGTAATGCCCGTGGACGAGGCGGAAGTGCGTCTTGCCCAACGCCAGTTCGTCGGGGCCGGAGAAGCGCCCGATGGCATCGAGCATGCGCCGGACCTGCCGGCCACCAGCGCTGGGCCGGCGCGGCATCCGGACCACGCGCACGCGGCTGGGTCCTTCGGTGCGCTCCAGGATGAGAGCGCCCGAGGCCACGAACTTCGCTTCGAGCCGCACCAGCTCGGAGATCCATCGATCGACCGTGACCCGATGCTCTTCGAGCGAAGCACTGACGGGCAGCAGCGGCCATCGCTGCGCGTACGAGGGCGGGTCCAGGGCGTCGTGCTGCAGCACCAATGCCCTGACCGGCAGGTCGGCCAGCCAGTCCTCGGCCGCCGCGGTCATCGACTCGCCAGCACGGACGATCCAGTTGACCAGCACGCAGGCCACGCCCCCGGGGCGCAGGTACGAGACCACGTCTCGGACCAGGGCGCGTGAGAGGGCGTCACCGCGAGTGGCGGCATCGCGGAAGGTCATCTCACTGGCCGGCGAGACGACGAACGGCGGGTTCGAGACGATGAGATCGAAGCGCTCCCCGGCCACGGGCTCGAGGCCATCGCCGACCCGCACATCGACGCCGTCGATGTCGTTGAGGGCGGCGCTGGCGCGAGCCGCCCAGGCCGCTCGTTCGCTGATATCGGTGGCGACGACCGTCTGGGCGTGCTCCACGAGCCGGAGCGCGTGGGCTCCACACCCGGTCCCGATGTCGAGCGCGCGCTCGACCCGCGTGCCCGGAGTGAGGCCGGCCAGGACCCTCGTCGAGGGGTTCACGCCGAGCACATGCTCTCGGGGCAGCGACTCGCCTCGATCGAAATCATGGACGAACAGGCGACCCAGGGCCGGCGTGATCCGGACGCTGGCCGAGACGGTCCCATCGGCGGCGCGCTGCACCAGCCCGGCGGCCTCGAGCTCTGCCACGTCCACCCCGCCCAGGGCGGCTCCAGGCTCTGAGGACGCAGCAGGGAGGCCCAGGCACCAGAACCGGATGGCGGACCCCAGCGGATCGTCGCTGGCGCGGTGCTCTGCCCCCACCAGGACCGACGCGGTCAGGCGGTCAGGGATGCGCCCGAGGCGCAGCCGGAGATGCTGTGAGTCGTAGCCGAGGGCACGCAGGCTGGCACCGAGCCGAGCGAGTACCGGAGCGGAGACGGATGGACCCCCCACGAGGCGCAGGCTACTCCTCGGGCAGGAGGGTGAGGAGCGTCTCGAACATGGTCTCGAGCGTGGCCCGGTCGATGTCGCCATTCGCCGCGGCCTGTGCGAGCGCCATCTCGGCGACGGTCAGCGGGCCGCCCAGCTTGAGGAAGCTCGCATCCTCAGCGAACTCGACCTTGATGAACAGGTCTGCGAGCTCGTTCGTCTGGTCGTCACCCGGAGTGGCCTTGGCGAACAGGTCGTTGAGGTCCTGGCCCGGCGTGAGCAGGTCCAGATCTCCGTACATCGCCTCGAGCTGCACCAGCACCTCTTCGGGGATATCCGCGCCACCGTATGCGGCGAGCAGCTCGCGAAGCACGCCGTCGTACTGCTCTTCGTGGTTGATGACGACAGACAGCTCATCGGTCTCGATCTTGCTGGCGCCGCTGAGCTCCGGGATCAGCTCGCCACCCTCGCCCAGGAGGCCCATCTGCTCGTAGATGGCCATGGCCTGGTCGATGGTCTCCCTGGGCAGGCCCTGGGCCTCCATCATCTGGCGCAGGAACTCGAGTGACGGCCCGCCGCCGAGCAGCCCCTCCAGACCCTCGGGCCCGAAGGGGGATCCGATCTGGTCGGTCAGGCACTCGATGTCGACGCACTCTTCCTCTGCGGCTGCGGCGGGGCCAGCCAGGCCGGCCGTGGCCAGGGCTGCCGCTGAGAACGCTGCGACACCGCGCAACCGTCGCGTGGGGGACACGTCAAGGACCTCCGGGGGGTTCGGATGGTCGCAGAGGATAGGTCATCGCCATGACGCTTGGCAACCGCTCAACCGCGGTCAGGCGACAGAGCCAGCGTGTGATCGTCGCCCCAGGCCTCCGGCCCGCAGATGAACGTCTCCACCTCCAGCCTGGCTCGCGCCGCCCAATCCGCGTAGCCGTCCGCGTCTGCGGGCAAGCGGCCATCGACGAGGGCGAGGTCGAACCACTCAGCGACGTCAGACAACCGCTCCCACGGCTCGTACGAGATGTTCTCCGCCTCGCACCAGGCTGCCAGGGAGGCCTTGGCGAAGATGACGTCCGCATGGTGCGCGGCGTAGCGATCGCTGGGCCCGTCGCCCACGAACACGACCGCGCGACCGGCGGAGCGGTGGAGTCGGATGCGTTCGCGCTTGCAGGTACCGCAGGCAAGGCAGGTGGGATGGCCGTAGGGGAACGAGACACCAGCACCGCCCCCGCCCAGCACGCTGGCGTTGGTGGCCACGGGCAGATCGGCCAGCTCCAGACGGGCGAGCATGCGTTCGACGTGGAAGCCGATGCCGTCACTCACGATCTCCACGGCAGCGCCCGCGGCAGCGATGGTCTCCACCAGCCCCACCAGACCCTCATCGAGAGGCAGGCCGTCGATCTCCCGCAAGAGCGTCTCCGGGTCGTGGGGTAGCACTTCCATGTCCCAGGCGATGAGCTCGCGCGAGCCCTTGATGCCCGCGACGTAGAGCTCGTCCATCTCGCGTACACGCTGCTGGTCCTCGACCAGGCGGGCCAGCAGCGTGTCGCCCACATCGTCGAGGCTGATGGTGCCATCGAAGTCGAGCAGCACGCTGACCGGCGCACCGGCGGGATCGAAGGTCGGTCGCTGGGAGGCCTGGCTCACGAGAACGCTCCTGACACGACGAAGCCGGGCCATCCGGCCCGGCTCGTGTAGGTGATGTCGAAGGACCTAGACGCCGGCCTCCTGCTCGAGCTCCAGCGCTTCCTCGTCGGCCTCCTCGGTGAGTTCCAGCCAGATGAACAGGCCGGCCAGGATGACCAAGGGGACGATGACCGCGGCGGCCACGAGCACGCCCAAGACTGCGCCGATGAACTTGAAGATGCTGCCCATAGTCGACCTCCTCGAACGGCACGCCCCCCTCGTGCTGGTCGTGCCCGTGTATGCGATGTGATGTATCGCTGACGATGGCACGGGTCGCACCATCGCGCAAGTGCCGCTCAGGTGAACCTTGCCCAGCGTGTCGGGGCCTGCTGGCTACTCCGAGGAGGCAGGTTCCTCGACCGGCGGCTGAGGCAGCTGCTCGCCGCGCAGTCCAGGACCCTGGCGCACCATCGACTCGAGATCGGCCGAGGTGAACTCCACGAGCTGGTGCTTGCTGCCCTGGCGTGTGTTCATCAGCAGTCGCAGCACGTACGCACCGTCCTGCTCGAAGAAGAACACGTCCTTGGGCTTCTGGTCGTCGATGTAACGGCCGATGACGCGCATCACGCGCTCATACGCACCAGCCATGGGGGAACCGTCGTTCGCCGCACCGCTGCGGCGGCGGGCCTGTGAGTCCTCGAGGAAGCGGGCGATATCCTCATCAAGGAAGGTGTAGGTCTCCTTGGTGATGGTCATCGTGGGATCGGACCAGGCAGACGAATCCTGCGTGGCACTGACGATGCCCTGGACGATGAAACCGTCGGGCGCCTCGGCCAGCAGGATCTCGTGCAAGCCACGCTGGTCTATGAAGGCGCCGATCGAGCGCAGGACCTCCTCGTAGTCCTGGCGCGGACTCCCTTCGTAGATTCGCATCGAGAGCCTCCGTGGATCTCCCTGTGTCTCTTCTTGGCCGCGTCGAGCGCGCAGGCGCACGGCGCCCGACGAGCGGTCGCCTGACGATAGCCCTGCGCGGGCCCGATGGCAATGAACGGACGGCGGCGCGGTACCGGTACTGAGGTCCCGGTGCCCTCAGATTACGCCTTGTGCCGGCCCGCTACCGCGTCGGGGCGCCCACTCGGTGTGTCGGTGGTTGCACCCGAACTGGCTCGGTCAGGCGTTCTGGTCCGGTTAGCCCCTCAGGCGAGCTCGGCCAAGTCCACCGCGATGCGCCCGGCGGTGAGCGCGTCACGGCGGATGATCTCGAGGTTGGCGGCCACGCTACGGCCCTCGGTGATCTGCGCGACCCGGCGCAACACGAAGGGCGTGCTGGCAGGGCCGTGGATCCCCGCAGCATGGGCATCGGCCTCAGCCCGTTCGACGGCCGCAGCGACCTCGTCGGCCGGCAGGGCGACCTCCTCCGGCAGCGGCACCGTCACGAGCACACCCGTCTGCAGGCCCAACACGCGCTGGACGTGGATCAGCTGCGCAGCCTCGGCCGGGTCCTCCACGCGCAGCGGTGCGCGGTGGCCGCTGCTGCGGCTGTAGAAGCCGGCCACCTCATCGGCGCCGAGAGAGACCACCGGCACGCCACGCGTCTCGAGCGCCTCCAGGGTGCGGCCGACGTCGAGGATGGACTTGGGTCCGGCACAGACCACCGTCACGGGCGTGCGGCCGAGCTCGCCCAGATCGGCGCTGATGTCCATCGACGACTCCCCTCCCCGATGGACGCCGCCGATACCACCGGTGGCGAAGAGGCTGATGCCCGCGAGGTGGGCAGCGATCATCGTGGCCGAGACGGTCGTGCCGCCCCAGCCCTCTCGGGTCAGGATGCCAGCGAGGTTGCCACGCGAGACCTTGGGGATGTCGCGCGCATCGGCCAGCTCGGCCAGCTCGTCGCCGGAGAGACCCACGCGGATCCGCCCGTCGTGGACGGCCACTGTCGCCGGCACCGCGCCCGCTTCGCGCACGGCCTCCTCCGACATGCGCGCGGCCGCGAGATTGTCCGGCCGCGGCAGGCCGTGCGTGGTGATGGTCGACTCGAGGGCCACCACCGCGCCGCCGTCGCCGAGCGCGGCCTGGACCTCGGGATGGATGAGCAGCAGGTCGTTCGTGATCACGAGCGTTAGCCTAGCCCAGCTCGAGCTCGGGGCGACCGCGGCGCAAGGTCTGGCCGGCCGTGCGATGACCGGCCATCGCAGCCTTGCGCAAGGTCCTGTCGCGACCCTTCGTCTCGAGTCCGCCGGACCCGAGCAGCGAGTGCAGGAAACCCGCGCCGAAGGCATCCCCGGCGCCGGTGGTGTCGACCTTCTGCCCGATGCGTGTAGCGGCGACATCGATCTGGCGCGTGGCGCCTTCTTCCGCCCACAGCACGCGGCAACCCCACACGCCGTCCTTGACCACCACGATCGGCGCCTGCCTGAGCAGTCGCGCCCAGGCCCGTCGGCCGGTCTCACGCAGCAGCGCAGCCGCCTCGGCCCGGTTGGCGAAGAGGATGTCGGGCTGCAGCTGTCCCAAGCGCCCGCGTGACCGTCGTACGCCGTAGGCCATCAGTGGCCCCGCCGACGAGAGGTCGGTGGAGACCAACGCGTCGGCCTCGCGAGCGAGCTCCGCTGCATGCACCGCCGCCGCACCGATGGGCTCGCCGATCAGCGAGTAGGCCGGGACATGCAGGACATCCGCGCCACGCAACCAGGACGCTCGGATCTCGGCCGGCTCGAGCGCGTCGGCCACACCGCGCTCGGTCACGAAGGAACGCTCGCCGTGATCGTCGATGAGAGCTGCCAGGCGCCCGCTCGGACCCCGATGGCGGGCGGCGTGGACCCGGACCCCGTCGGCGCGCAGCGATCGGAGCAGAGCGCTGGCCCAGGCATCGTCGCCCAGGCTCGTGATGAGCGCAGCCTCACCGCCGACCCGCACGAAGGCGGCCGCGGTGTTGGCGGCGGAACCGCCGCGGCGGAAGGCCAAGGACCCGGGTACGTCCGTGCCTCGTTCGATGGGGCGCTCGGGCGTGACCACGACATCGAGCAGCAGGTCACCGAGGACGACGAGACGGGGCGATCTGGAGGCGCTCACGACGACTGAGGATACGCTGTCGCCATCCCTGCCATTCGGCTCACGCGCCCACGACCAGCACCCCTTGCCCGGCCGGCGTGACTGCGACCATCCTCGCATCATCGTGACGCTTCCTCGGATCGTGCTGTCGATGGTCGGGGTGCTGTGGGCGGCTTCGCGGCTGCGCCGGCTCGCCTACCACTCGGGAGCCACTCGGGCCGAGGTGGACGGGGCGCTTCCCGGTGACGACGTCCTCCCGCACCCAGCCGTGGAGTGGACCCGCGCTGCGACCATCGAGGCCACACCCGCCGATGGCGTCCGAGGTAGGGCCGGTCGGCATGGTCTGCGCTCGAGGCGGGCCCAGTATCATGGGGCTATCACTCCCAATCCCCCAGCCCAATCCCTCGGCGGGCCATGCTCGCCAGGAACCACGCCGGGTCGCCCCGCTAGTCCGAGCGGCGACCTTGAGCCTCGAGGAGCAGCAACTTGGACGGCACCGCCACGCCCTTTGACCAGAAGCAGGCCATCGACACCATCCGTGTCCTTTCCATCGACGCCATCCAGCAGGCCAACAGCGGCCATCCCGGTGCGCCCATGGGCGCAGCGCCGCTGACCTATGCGCTGTGGGCGGGCTTCCTCAAGCACGCCCCCACACGACCCGACTGGCTCGATCGTGACCGCTTCGTGCTCAGCGCCGGCCACGCCAGCATGCTGCTCTACTCGATGCTGCACCTGACCGGCTACGACCTGCCGCTCGAGGAGATCAAGCGCTTCCGCCAGATGGGCTCCAAGACCCCGGGCCACCCCGAGTTCGGCCTGACCGCCGGCGTCGAGGCCACCACCGGCCCCCTGGGTCAGGGCTTCAGCAACGCGGTGGGCATGGCCATCGCCGAGCGTCGACTGGCGGCCGAGTTCAACAAGCCCGGCCACGAGATCATCGACCACCACACCTACACGGTCTGCTCCGACGGCGACCTCCAGGAAGGCATCGCCGCAGAGGCTGCGAGCCTCGCCGGCCACCTCAAGCTGGGCAAGCTCGTGGCGCTGTACGACGACAACGATATCCAGCTCGACGGTCCCACCGCCATGGCCTGGTCCGAGGACGTGCTGGCCCGCTTCGACGCCTACGGCTGGCATACCCAGCGCGTCACCGACGGTGAGGACGTGGAGGCCATCCGGGCCGCCATCGAGGCCGCCCGCGCCGACGACCGACCCTCGATCATCAGCGTCAAGACCATCATCGGCGCCGGCGCCCCCAACAAGGCCGGTACCCACAAGGTCCATGGAAGCCCGCTGGGTGCTGAGGAGGTGGCCGCCACCAAGACCGCGCTGGGCTTCGATCCCGAGGCCTCGTTCGAGATCGCACCGGAGGTGCTGGCGCACTTCCGCGAGGCCGCCGAGAACGGCGAGCAGCTGGTGGCCGAGTGGGAGGCGCGCCTGACCGCCTACGCCGAGGCCTTCCCGGCCGAGGGTGCCGAACTGCGCCGTCGCATCTCCGGCACGCTGGCGGAGGGCTGGGACGCGGATCTGCCCTCGTACACGGCCGACGACGAGGGCCTGCCCACGCGCAACGCCTCCAAGAACGCCATCGCCGGGCTGAAGGATGGCGTGCCCGAGCTGCTGGGCGGTTCGGCCGACCTCTCGGGCTCCAATCTCACGCTCATGGCCGACGGAGGCGAGTTCAGCGCCTCTGAGAGCGGCCGTAACATCCACTACGGTGTGCGCGAGCACGCCATGGGTGGCATCGCCAACGGCATCGCCTACCACGACGGCCTCGTACCCTTCGTGGCCACCTTCCTGCCCTTCAGCGACTACATGCGCGGCTCGGTCCGCGTGGCTGCACTCTCGGGCATCAGGGTCATCTACGTGTGGACGCACGACTCCATCGGTGTCGGCGAGGATGGGCCCACGCACCAGTCGGTCGAGCATTACGCCGCGCTGCGCGCCATCCCCAACCTGACCTTCATCCGCCCCGGCGATCCCAATGAGGCCTCCGCGGCCTGGGCCCTGGCCGTGGAGCACAAGGGCGGCCCGACGGCCATGACCTTCACCCGCCAGAAGCTGCCGGTCCTGCCGGGCACGGCCGAGCTCGCTCGTGACGGCGTCCACGCTGGTGGCTACGTACTGGCTGAGGCCACCGCTGCGGACGGCACCGTCACCGCGCCGGAGCTCATCCTCCTCGGCACCGGCTCCGAGCTGCACCTGGCCATGGGCGCCCGTGAGCTCCTCTCGGCTGAGGGGCTCAAGGTCCGCGTCGTGTCGATGCCCAGCTGGGAGCGCTTCGAGGCGCAGCCGGTCACGTATCGCGACCAGGTCCTGCCTCCGTCGGTGACCGCGCGCGTCTCGATGGAGTCGGGCATCTCGCTCGGCTGGGACCGTTGGGTCAACAGCCGGGAGGGCGCCATCATGGCCATCGATCGCTACGGCCTGAGCGCCCCGGCACCACAGATCTTCGAGAAGTTCGGTTTCACCGTCGAGAACGTGGCCGAGGTCGCGCGTGGCGTCCTCTCCGGCGACGTCCGCGGCATCATCTCCCCTGACGCCGACCACGCCGGCACCACCCTCGACGCAGCGGAGGCGCGCTAGATGGACACCACCCTCAAGCTCCCCGAGGCGCTGCAGGCGACGGTCGAGGAGGCCGTCGCCCAGGCCGTCGGCGAGCGCTGGGCCAGCCGCATCTGGGCCAACGACACCAGTCTCTGGACGGACGATCCGGAGGTAGCGGCCAAGATCCTCCACCGCCTGGGCTGGCTGCACGCACCGTCCTACTTCAGTGATGAGGTCGCGGAGCTGACCGCCTTCGGCGAGCAGATCGAGCGCGAGGGCTACAGCGATGCCCTCGTCTGCGGGATGGGCGGCTCGTCGCTCGCACCGGAGGTCCTGACCAGGGTCTACCCGGAGTCTGACAAGGGCCTCACGGTGCACGTCCTCGACTCCACCGATCCCGCGGCCGTGGCCGCCTGTGACGCCTCGCTCGACCCGGGCAAGACCATCCGCGTGATCGCCACCAAGTCCGGCTCCACCACCGAGACGCTGGCCTTCCTGGCTCACTTCTGGGAGCTCGAGCAGAAGCGCGTCGGTCGCTTCCCGCACAGCAAGGCCGGCAACGAGTTCGTCTCCATCACCGATCCGGGCGATCCGCTGAAATCGGTGCCCCACTCCAACTACTTCCGCGAGACGTTCCTCAACCCGTCCGACGTGGGCGGTCGCTACAGCGCGCTGACCTATGTCGGGCTCGTGCCTGCGGCGCTGCTGCGGCTCGATCTGGAGGCGCTGCTCGAAGACGCCGCCATCATGGCCGAGTCGACCAAGGCCGATGCCGACGACAACGCCGCGCTCGTGCTGGGGGCCGCCATGGCCGCTCTGGCCAAGGCCGGTCGCGACAAGCTCACCTTCGTCATCGAGCCCGACCTGGCCTCGCTCGGCGCCTGGCTGGAGCAGCTCATCGCTGAGTCCACGGGCAAGCAGGGCGTGGGCATCGTGCCGGTCGACGGTGAGCCGCTGGGCAGCCCGGACGTCTACGGCGACGACCGCGTCTTCGTTCGGCTCGGCCCCGCCAGCGATTCTGAGTGGCACACCGAGGTCGACGCCAAGCTGGCAGAGCTGACCGCGGCCGGTCATCCGCTCATCGATGTCCGGCTCGACGACGCCTCGTGGGTGGCAGCCGAGTTCTTCCGCTGGGAGTTCGCCACCGCGGTGGCCGGGATCGGACTCGGGGTCAACCCCTTCGACGAGCCCAACGTCACCGAGTCGAAGAACAACACCAAGGCCGTGCTCGGCGTCTTCTCCAAGGAAGGGGCACTACCCGAAGCCGTACCCACCGCCAGCCGGGGTCCGCTGCGGGCCTGGAAGCAGGGTGGTGGCGAGGCCGAGTTCGTCGAGCTCCTGCGTGAGCATCTCGCGCGGGTGCCGGAGAACGGCTACTTCCAGATCGGCGCCTACATCGCGCCCACCGACACCCGCACCGAGCTGTTGCAGGCGCTGCAGGCACAGCTGCGCGACGGCACCGGCGTGGCGACCACGCTCGGCTATGGCCCACGCTTCCTCCACTCCACCGGCCAGCTGCACAAGGGCGGCGCGCCCAGCGGCTGCTTCATCCAGCTCACCAACGGTCACTCGACCGACCTGGAGATCCCCGGTCGTGACGAGTCGTTCGGCGTGCTGGTCGACGCTCAGGCCATGGGCGACTTCGAGGCCTTCGGCGCCCACGAGCTGCCGGCGCTTCGCGTCGACCTGGGCGGCGATCCCGAGGACGGCCTGAGCGAGCTCCTTGCAGCCGTCGCCGAGGCACTCTCCTGACCCCTGCCCCCTGCGGCTCGCGCCGCTCAACGAGGATCGCTTGACATGGACCTGGTACTCGCCGGACTCGGGCGCATGGGCGCCAACATGGCGCGCCGCCTGCATGGGGCCGGCCACCACGTAGTCACCTGGAACCGCTCGGAGCAGAAGGTGCGCGACATCATGGCCGAAGGCCTCGATGGCGCCTTCACCCCCGCTGAGGCAGCGGCCAAGCTGCCGACGCCGCGCGTGGTCTGGCTGATGCTGCCGGCCGGTGACGCGACCGAAGCGGCCATGGAGGAGTTCGCCTCGCTGCTCAGCGCGGGCGACACCATCGTCGATGGCGGCAACGCCAACTTCAATGACAGCAAGCGCCGCCACGCGCTCATGGCCGAGCGGGGCATCCACTTCGTCGACGCCGGCATCAGCGGTGGCGTATGGGGCCTGCAGAACGGCTACGGCACGATGGTCGGTGGCGACCGCGAGGCGGTCGCGCCGCTGGAGCCGGTCTTCGAGGCGTTGGCTCCGGAGGATGGCTACATCCACTGCGGGCCAGCGGGCTCGGGCCACTACACCAAGATGGTCCACAACGGCATCGAGTACGGTCTGATGCAGGCCTACGCTGAGGGCTTCGAGATTCTGCACGCGTCGGAATACCCGCTGGACCTGGAGGCCGTGGCAAAGGCCTGGCAGCACGGCACGGTCATCCGCTCTTGGCTGCTGGAGCTGGCGGGCAACGCGTTCGCTCAGCGCGGCGAGGAGCTCGACGGCGTGAAGGGCTACGTCTCTGACTCGGGCGAGGGCCGCTGGACGGTGCAGGAGGCCATGGACCTCGACGTGCCGGCCCCGGTCATCACTCAGTCGCTCATCACCCGCTTCCGCTCCCGCCAGGACGAGTCCTACACGGCGCAGGTGCTGGCGGCGCTGCGTGAGCAATTCGGGGGCCACGCCATCAAGGAGAAGTAGGAGCGACCGACGATGCCCAGCAAGGGGTCGGCCGGCCGAAAGAAGCCGGCCGCAGACAAGCGTGGCACCTCGCGAGCCGGACGCCACGTGATGCACCGCGCCGCGGTAGACGATGCGGCCACGGCCAATCCCCTGCGTGTCGGCACACGCCTGGAACGGGTGCCGGATCCCAGCGTCGTGGTCGTCTTCGGCGGCACCGGCGACCTTTCCCATCGCAAGATCTTCCCGGCCTTCTACAACCTCCGGCGGGCCGGTCTGCTGCCCACCGAGACGGGCATCGTGGGCTACTCGCGCCGGCCCTACACCGACGCCGCCTTCACCGAGGAGATGAAGGGGGCCGTCACCGAGCACTCGCGCAACGAGGTCGAGGACGCACTCTGGAACGACTTCGCCCAGGTCATCCACTACCAGCAGGGCGACTTCGGCACGGCCGCGGACTACACCCGCCTCGCCGAGCGCCTGGACCAGATCGATGCTG
>CAYZDQ010000027.1:11746-12149 GCA_964476955.1 uncultured Anaerolineaceae bacterium | reverse complement strand
GGCCACGATCGCCCCGGTCGCATCGCGGAAGCGCAGCGCGCCGTCGTACAGCTCCAGCGCGCCATCGGGCGCGACCGTGCCGCAGTACATGGTGGGGAAGTTGGAGAAGGTCGCGACCTCGTCGGGGAACGAATCGATGGTGCCCTTCCACAGCTCCAGCGTGCGCTGCAGGATGGCCAGCGCCTCGGGCCACTCCTCGAGCGTCTTCTCGCGGGCGGCAGGATCGAGCTCGGCGTTGACACCGCCGGGCACCGTCCACGAGGGGTGGACCCGCTCGCGGCCGAGGCGCTCGATGACCTGCTGGCCGAACTTGCGCAGTCGCACGCCGTCCTGCACCACGGCCGGGTGCTCCGCCAGTAGACCCGCCACGTTGCGCAGCGCCGGGTCGTAGTCCATGCCCAGG
>CAYZDQ010000027.1:0-11736 GCA_964476955.1 uncultured Anaerolineaceae bacterium | reverse complement strand
CGCGTGGGACTGCACGATCTGGGCCATGTGTAGCAGCTCGCGCAGCTTGGCCGCGGCAGGGGGGATGCGCACGGCCATGATGGCGTCGCAAGCCTTGGACGAGGCCAGCAGGTGGCTGACCGGGCAGATACCGCAGATGCGGGCGGTGATGGCCGGCATCTCGTAGTACGGCCGCCCCTCCACGAACTTCTCGAAACCACGGATCTGGGTGACGTGGAACTGCGTGTCAGCCACCTTCCCCGACTCGTCGAGGTCGATGGTGATCGAGGCGTGGCCCTCGATGCGGCTGACGTGGGGGACTTCGATCCTGGTCATCGTCGGCCTCCTAGCCGAATCGCTGTCGTGAGCCGAGCTCCGGCTCGCGACCTTCGAGCAACTCGCCGATCACGTACAGGATCGACTCTGCAGAGGGTGGGCAACCGGGCACGTGGACGTCGACCTTCACGTGCGCCTGCAGCGGCTCGGCGTTCTTGAGCAGCGGTGGCACGCCGTCGGTCGGGATCTGTGGCTGTTCGTCGACACCCTCCACGTAGACCCGCTCGAGCAGGGCCCGGGTGGGGATGCCGTTGCGCATGGTGGGCACGTTGCCGGTCACGGCGCAGTCGCCCAGCGCCACCACGATCGACGAGTGCTCACGCGCCTCGGTCAGCAGGTCGAGGTCGTCCTGGCTGCTGACGGCGCCCTCGATGACGGCCACGTCCACGCCTTCGGGCCACTCCTGCGCGTCGACCAGGGGGCCGAACACGATGTCGGCCTTGGCCAGCACATCCACGATGGCCTCGTCCATGTCCAGCAGGGACATGTGGCAACCCGAGCAGCCGTCGAGCCAGCAGGTGCCGATGCGCGCCTTGCGCGGCTGTTCCATCTCCATCACTGGCCCTCACGCATGGTGTTCAGGGTGCTCACGACCGAGCGGTCCTTGTGCATCTCCTCCGCGGCCCAGCCCTTCTCGGCGAGCGCGCCGGTGGGACAGGCCTGCACACACTTGCCGCAGCTGGTGCAGCTGGCCGCCTCGCCCCAGGGACGTTGCAGCTCGCTCACCGGCCCCGATGCGATGCCGCGACCAGCGATATCCCACACGTGCGCACCCTCGATCTCGGCGCAGGTACGCACGCAGCGCGAGCAGAGCACGCAGCGGTTGGGGTCGAACACATAGCGCTCATGCGAGGTGTCCGGCGTCAGGTTGGGATAGCGGTAGTCGTACCGGATGCTGTTGATGCCGTGTTCCTGGGCCAGGCTCTGCAGCTCGCAGTGGCCGGAGCTGACGCACACCGCACAGGTGTGGTTGCGCTCGCAGAACAGCAGCTCCAGCGCCATCTTGCGGTACTCGGACAGCTGCGGCGTGCGCGTGGTCACCGCCAGCCCCTCGGCCACCGGCGTGGTGCAGGCCGGCTGCAGCTTCTTCACACCGGAGATCTCGATCATGCACAGGCGGCAGGAGCCCTGGGCGGTGAGGCCGTCCATGTAGCACAGGGAAGGGATGTACTTGTCGTTGGCTCGAGCGACCTGGAGGACGCTCTGGCCGGCCTTGGCCGCGATCACCTCGCCGTCGATACGGACCATCACCTTGTCATTCACGACGGTCCTCCTAGCTCTCGACGCTGCGGATGTCGCAGCGCAGGCAGCGCTGTGCTTCGTCGAGCGCAGCCGTGGGTGTGAGGCCGACCGAGACCTCCTGGTAGGTCAGCACGCGCGCATCGGCCGGCAGCTCGGCGGGCGTGTGACGACCGAACTCGGCCGGTGGATCGGGTGGCTCCATCCGGTACACGAACTCGGGCAGCACGCTGGGCGTGAGGCGGTCCATCAGGCGCCGGTCGATGTTGCGCGCGGCCTTCTTGCCGATGCCCATGGCGTTGGACACGTTGGAGGCGCCGGTGATGAGGTCGCCACCGGCGTAGAACAGGTTGCGGCTGGTCTCGAGCGAGTAGCGATCGACCTCGAGCGTGCCGTCCTCCTCGTTGACGCGCAGGCCCGAGGCGACCGCGAAGTCAGGGTCGACCTGTTCGCCGACCGCGAGGATGACCGTGTCGCAGTCGATGCGCATGATCTCGCCGGTGGGCACCGGGCGGCGCCGGCCGGACTCGTCGAACTCACCCGGGCGGGTGCGCTCGACCTCGATGCCGCGGACCTTGCCGTCGGCGTCGCCGATGATGCGCTGCGGTGTCGCCAGATAGGCGATCTTGGCACCCTCGTGCTCGGCGGCCTCCACCTCCTCGGCGATGGCCGGCATGTCCTTGCGCTCGCGGCGGTAGACGATGGTCGTGTCCGCGCCCATGCGTCGGGCGGTGCGAGCAGAGTCGACCGCAGCGTTGCCGCCACCGATGACGATGACGCTCTTGCCCACGGGCACCTTATCCTCACGGGCCATGGCCTCGAGGAAGGGCAGGGCCGGGATGACGCCGGTCAGCTCGGTGCCGGCGAGGTGGACCCAGGCTTCCTTCCAGGTGCCGATCGAGAGGAAGACGGCATCGAACTGCTCGTCGATCTCGTTGAGCGAGACCTCCTCGCCCACCGACACACCGAAGCGGAACTCCACGCCGGTGCGGGCGATGAGCTCGATCTCCTTGTCCAGCACCTCCTGCGGCAGGCGGTACTCGGGCAGGGCGTAGCGGAGCATGCCGCCGGCCATCGGCCGCGAGTCCAGACAGGTCACCTCGTGCCCGCGCAGGGCCAGGTAGTAGGCGGCCGTGAGGCCCGTGGGCCCGGCGCCGACGACGGCCACGCGCTTGCCCGTCGGCTCCATCTTCTGCTCGAGCACGCGCTCGACCATGGTCTCGAAGCGGTCGCTCAGGTAGACCTGGTCCGCGATGGCGCGATGGACCTCGCGCATGTTCACGGCCTCGTCGATGCCCTCCCGGCGGCAACGATCGTCACAGGGGTGCTGGCAGACACGGCCCGTGGAAGCGGGCAGCGGGTTGTCGAGGACGACGCTGAGGAAGGCCTCCTCCAGCCGGTCCTCCTTGTACAGCTGCAGGAAGCGCGGGATGTTCATGTGCAGCGGGCACGAGTTCTCGCACGGGCTGAGCGCGAGGTCCTCGCACACGCCGGCGCGGCAGCGGGCCGCAAGGATGTGGTCCTCGAACTCGTGGCGGAAGTGGCGCAGGCTGGTGAGCACCGGGTTGGGGGCGCTCTGGCCCAGGCCGCACAGGCTCATGTCGCGGACCATGCGGCAGAGCTCGTCGAGCGCGTCGAGGTCATCGAGCGTGGCCGTGCCGTGGGTGAAGCCGTCGAGCATCTCGAGGGCCTTGTCCAGCCCCACGCGGCAGGGCGTGCACTTGCCGCACGACTCGGAGTGGGTGAACTCGACGAAGTAGCGGGCCACGTCGACCATGCAGTTGTCTTCGTCCATCACGACCATGCCGCCGGAGCCCATGATCGAGCCCAGCTGCGCGAGCGTCTCGTAGTCGACCGGCGTGTCGAAGAGATCGGCCGGGATGCATCCGCCGGACGGTCCACCGGTCTGCACGGCCTTGATCTCGCGACCGCCCGGCGCGCCGCCGCCGACGTCGTAGATGAACTTGCTGATAGGCGTGCCCAGGGGCATCTCCACCAGGCCGGTGGAGCGGACCTTACCCACCAGCGAGAAGACCTTGGTGCCGGCGCTCTTGGCGCTGCCGGTGTCGCTGAACCAGGCCGCGCCGCGGGCCACGATGGGCGCCACGTTGTACCAGGTCTCGACGTTGTTGATGTTGGTGGGCTTGCCGTAGAGGCCGCTCTGGGCCGGGAACGGCGGGCGCGGCCTGGGCCGGCCGGCCTTGCCCTCCAGCGAGGCGATGAGGGCGGTCTCCTCGCCGCAGACGAAGGCGCCCGCGCCTTCCACGGTCTGGATGTCGAAGTCGAACCCGCGACCCATCACGTCCGAGCCGAGGATGCCGTACTCACGGGCCTGCTCGATGGCGCGCTCCAGGCGCATGACCGCGATGGGGTACTCGGCACGCACGTAGACGATGCCGTTGCTGGCGCCGGTGGCATAGCCCGCGACGAGCATGCCCTCGAGCAGCGCATGCGGATCGGACTCGATCTCATTGCGGTTCATGTAGGCGCCGGGGTCACCCTCGTCGGCGTTGCAGACGAGGTACTTCTCCGGGCCGGGAGCCTTGGCCAGGAACTCCCACTTGTTGCCGGTCAGGAAGCCGGCGCCGCCGCGGCCTCGCAGCTTGGAGGCCTTGATGCCCTCGATGACCGCATCCGGATTCTGGTCGATGAGCACCTTGTAGAGGGCCTGGTAGCCGCCGACCGCGATGTACTCCTCGATGTCGTCGGGGCTGATGAGGCCGCAGTTGCGCAGCACGATCTTGAGCTGGCCGTCGAAGAAGGGCACCTCGTCCCAGGCCGGGACGTCGGCGTAGCCGATGCCGTAGCGGACGTGGCCGGTGAGGTGGTCCCACTCCTCGATCTTGCACAGGATGAGCTCGGTGGACGGCAGCACATCCCGCTCGATGGCCTCGAGGATGTGATCGACGTGCTCGGGCTGCACCCGGCGCAGCACCAACAGCGGCTTGCCCGGCACCCATACGTTGACGATGGGCTCCTCGGCGCAGAAGCCGAAGCAGCCGACGGGCGCCAGTTTGATGTCCAGGCCGCGCGAATCGATGGCGCTCTTGAAGGCGGTGTGGACGCCCTCGGCGCCGTTGCCGGTGCCACACGTGCCCATGCCCACGGCGATGCGCGGAACCTCCGGCGCGAGCTTGGCCAGGCCGGCTTCGCGGACGGCATTGAACTCGGCCAGGTCGGCGATCCTCATCGGGTGGCGTCCTTGCGCACCTGCTCGACCTCACGGATGAGCGCCTGCTCGCTGACGTGGCCACGGATGGCGTGGTCGATCTCGACTACCGGCGCCAGTGCGCACTGCCCGAAACAGGCCACCGTGCGCACGGTGAACTTGAGGTCAGGGGTGGTCAGCGAGACCTTGTCGGCGTTGCCGCCCTCGGCCTCGAGGTCGCGCAGGCCGAGCTGGAGCTTGACGCGCTCCAGCAGCGGTCGCGAGCCACGCGTGTGACAGGCGGTGCCGCGGCAGATGGCCACGATGTGATCGCCCTGGGGTTCAAGGTTGAAGAGCGCGTAGAGGGAGGCCACGGAGAAGACCTGCGACTGCGGGATGCCAGTGCGCCTGGCCACGTACTCGAGCGTGCCCATGGACAGGTACTTGTTGTGGCTCACTTCCTGGAGCCGCTGCAACATGCCCAGCAGCGCACCCGGTCGGCCAGCCTGTTCCGAGATGATGCGATCGAGCAGATCCTGGTCTGCGATCTCCCCGACCACCGTCTCCGCTACGGTCGTCATCCGTGCTCCCCCACGAAACAACCGCGCGTCGTGGACCGGTCGCGAGTCCGGCCTGCACGGCGCGTGGCGTACCCCCACGTTCCGCCCGCGCGGATGGCCGCAGATAGGGCCATATGGCCCCGTCGGATAGGCCGGTGTGGCCGACTGACGCCTCTTCGGCTGGTTGGCAGCGGTTGCAGCCCGCTGATAGCACTACAGCCGGCTGTTGTCGAACCCGTTGCCTCAGCGTGCCCGGCCGCCTATGGTTGCCGCTTCTTGACTGCCCCGGCCGAGCTCGGTCCTGTCAGGACGGGCCGAGTGGACCTAGGCGCGTCGGTCCCGGGCACGTGAGCCTGACTGTGGGAACCATGAGCGACTCGATCTTCGTCAACCTGCACACGCACACTTCGCTCAGCGACGGTGTGGTGACGCCCGAGCTGCTTGCGCGTCGGCTCGCTGAAGCCGGGGTCCGCTATGCCGCCCTGGCCGACCACGACACCATGGAGGGCTGGCCCAGGTTCCGCGACGCGCTCGACGCTCGAGGTGTCCCGTCGCTACCCGCGATCGAGCTGACGGTCTTGCATGCGGGCCGCCCCATCCACCTCGTCGCGTACGGCTTCGACCCGGACCATCCCGACTTCGTGTCCGCACTGGCATCGACAGGCGGCTACCGGAGCGTGGACACTCGCACCATCGAAGGATCGCTGCGGGCTGCTGGCGGCTGGGCCGGGAGTGATGACCGATACAGAGAGAGCATGGCACCCGAAGGCCGGCTCGACGTGGCAGTCGCCATCGCCATGCTCCACCGAGCCGGCGGTCGGGCATTCCTGGCGCATCCGCTGGCCTACGAACGGGACCTCGACGCGCTCGAGCGGTTCGTCCTCGATCTCAAGGCTGAGGGCCTCGACGGCCTCGAAGCGGTGTATGAGGAGTACGAGCCCGACGAGCGTGCGACCCTGCGGGCACTCGCGGCCAAGCACGACCTGCTGGTCAGTGCCGGTACCGACTATCACGGGGTCAAGGGTCTCGGCAGCGAGGCGCTCGGCATCGAGATGCCCCGGGAGGAGTGGGTCCGGTTCCGGGCGGCCGTCCTCGAGAGCCCGGGCCTGGCAGGGAAGGCGGTCGTGCTCGACGAGCAGCCCGCCACTCCGCCGCCGGTCGAGCCGCACGGGAGCCCAGGCCGCTTCCGCCGTCGCCCATTCGTCCTGCGCGTGGTGCTCCCTGCAGTGGCCGCGATGGCGCTCTTCCTCATCGCCTTCTGGGGTCTGATCCTGCCCTCGTTCGAGCAGACCCTCGTCGAGCGCAAGCGCGAGATGATCCGCGAGCTGACGAACGCGGCCTGGAGTGTGCTGGCGGCCTACGAAGCGGACGAGCGCGCGGGCGCGTTGACGCGGGAGCAGGCTCAGGCCGCGGCCGCGGGCGTCGTGGCCGAGCTGCGCTACGGCGAGGACCGGCTCGACTACTTCTGGATCCAGGACACCGCGCCCTCGATGGTCATGCATCCGTATCGCACCGACCTCGACGGTGAGGACATCTCGGGCTTCACCGACCCTCGGGGCGTGCCCATCTTCGTCGAGTTCGCCGAGCTCGTCGAAGCGCAGGAGGAGGGCTATGTCGACTACGTCTGGCAATGGTTCGATGACCCCGACCGGCTCGAGCCCAAGGAGTCGTACGTCAAGGGCTTCGAGCCCTGGGACTGGGTCATCGGCACCGGTCTCTACGTCGATGACGTACAGGCGGAGATCGACCGCATCGAGCGCAACCTGCTGGTGGCCGCGCTGGGCATCTTCGGGCTCATCGCGCTGCTGCTGCTCTTCGTGCTGCAGCAGTCGCTGCGCATCGAGCGTCGCCGCGAGGAGGGCGTGGAGCGGCTGCGCGACTCCAATGCCCGCTACCACGCGCTGGTCGAGGCGACCTCGGAGGGCACGCTGCTCATCGTCGACGGCCGCCTGCGCTACGCCAACCCCACGTTCCTCGAGCTGCTCGGCTATAGCGCCCGCCAGCTGGAGTTCCTGGACCCTACCGACGTGCTGCCACGCGGCGGCAACGAGGCGCTGTGGGGTGCGCTGGAGTCGGGCGACGACGAGGCCGCAGTGCTGGGTGTGCCGCGCGAAGGTGTGCTGACACGCTCGGGCGGCAACACCATCGAGTGCATCCTGACGCTCGAGCCGGTCGAGTTCGGAGGGCAAGCCGGGCATATCCTGCTGGCGCGCGATGTGACGGCCGCGGCCACTGCGCACAGCGATGCCTCCGCCTTGGGGTCATCTGCGGGAGTCTTCCGGGCGGTGGCCGTGCGTCGCGGTGTCTTCGTCGATCTCAGTCCTGCGGCGCGGGAGCTGCTCTCGCTGGTATCGGTGGGGGAGGGTGAGCAGCTGGCACTGGCCGACTGCTTCGCCAGCCCGGACGAGTACGGGCGGATCTACCGGCGGCTGCTCGACACGGGCGAGGTGCGCGACCAGTTCCTCGCCATCGAGACGCCGGCGGGTCCACGCTCGGTGCTGCTGTCGGGCGTGCTCGTGCGTGACGAGGAGGACGAGCCGGCCTGGATCGACGGCTTGCTGGTGGACGTGACCGCGGCGCGCAGTGGTGCTGCCGACCGCGAAGTCCAGCAGCTGCGTGCCTCGTTGCTGTTCCTGCACGAGCCCATCGAGGCGCTGGGTGTGACGCCCATCGTGGTACCCATGGACGAACACCTCGGCGATGTGGCCAGCGCCATGACCGAGCGCGGCGTGACGGCTGCGCTGGTGGCGAGCGGCTCCGGCGCGCCCGTCGGCATCGTCACAGACCACGACATCCGCGCGCGTGTGGTGGCCACCGGCAAGGCCGTGGATGACCCGGTCGAGACCGTCATGACCGCGCCGCTCATCCGCCTGCCCATGAGTGCGCCCGTCTATGAGGCCCTGCTGCGCATGGAGCAGGCCGGCGTGCGCCACATGGCGGTGGAGGATGTCTCGGGCGCCATCACCGGCGTCGTCGACAAGGAGGCGCTTATCCGCTCGCCGCGCTACGCGCCGCTGGTGGTGCTGCGCGACATCGCGCGCGCGGCCACGGTCGAAGAGGTGGCGCGGCGCTGCGAGCGGACCGTGCCACTGGCGGCGGGGCTGCTGGGCTCGACCTCGCGGCCGCGGCCGGTCAACAGCACGCTCACCTCGGTCTTCGATGCGGCTACCGTGCGCCTCATCGAGTTGGCCCTGCAGGACTTGGGCCCGGCGCCGGCACCGTTCGCTTGGGTCGCGCTCGGCAGCCAGGGTCGGGGTGAGGTCCACCTCATCAGCGACCAGGACTCGGGCCTGATCTACGACGTGCCCGAGGGAGCGGATCCCGACGAGTTGGGAGCCTGGTTCCAGAGCCTCGGCCGGCGCGTGTCCGACGGGTTGACCAAGGCCGGCTATCCCGCGTGTCGCGGGCTGGTGATGGCCGGAGAGGCCAGGTGGTGCCGTTCCCTCTCCGGCTGGATCGAGACCTACGACACCTGGCTGCGGCGGATGGAGGGGCAGGACGTCACGGACCTCTCGATCTTCCTGGACTTCAGGTTGGTGCGTGGCGACGCGGCGCTCGTTGGCGAGCTGCGAGGGCATGTCCACGCGACCCTGCCCGAGCAGCGTGGCGTGCAGTTCCTGCTCGCGCGCAACGCGCTCGCGTTCCGGCCACCACTGCGCTTGCCGGGCAACATCTACCTCGGTGGCGCCTCGGAGTCCAGCGGGCGTTTCGACCTCAAGGATGCGCTGCAGCCGATGGTGGCCTTCGCCCGCGTCTACGCCGAGCGCCAGCGCATCGTGGCCACGCACACGATGACCCGCATCGAGGCACTGGCCGACCGTGAACTGCTGCCGCCCGGAAGCCGCGAGGAGATCGGCGACGCCTACGACTTCCTCATGGGCCTGCGCCTTGAGACACAGTTGGCCGACATCCGCGCCGGCCGCGAGCCGACGAGCGTGGTCGAGCTGTCGTCGCTGACCTCGATCCAGCGCGAGTTGTTGCGCGGTTCGTTCGGGGCCATCGCATCAGTGCAGAAGGTGGCTGAACGGGAGTTCCCGGAGGTCAGCTAGATCGGCCGCGCCATCGTCGGCTAGAGTCAGGGTGTAGAACTGATCGACCGGCGCCCGCAGACGACCGAGGCAGATCTGCCGACCTGGAGTGCGCCCGATTCCACCGACTCATCCGAACCCCATGAACATGTCCGCCGCGCCGCATTGGCGCGACTTCGTGGGTTGGCGCATCGTCGTGCTCGCGACCATCACCGCAGCGCTCACCGGGCCCGGCCAGACGGTCGGCGTCTCGGTCTTCGTCGACCCCATGATCGAGACGCTCGGGCTGACCCGGTCAGAGCTCTCGACGGCCTACCTCATGGGCACGTTGCTCGGTGCGCTGGCGCTTCTCCCGGTCGGACGCCGGATCGACCGTGTCGGTGTTCGCCGAGCTATGACAGCCATCGGGATCGGCTTCGGACTGGGCTTGCTGGTGATGAGCGGCGTGCAGGGCTTCGTGACGCTGGTGCTGGGGTTCACCCTCATCCGTTGGCTGGGGCAGGGCTCGCTGTATCTGGTGAGCACGCTCTCCATCACGCCCTGGTTCGAGCGGCGACGCGGCTTCGTCTTCGGGCTCTCGACCACGGCCACGGCGGTGCTGATGTCGTTCACGCCGATCGTGCTGGGCGTCGCCATCGGCCTCTTCGATTGGCGGGTCGCCTGGATCATCGCGGCATTCGCGATCTGGCTCATCGTGGTGCCCATCGCCCGCTTCGGGATCGTCGACCGCCCATCGGACGTGAGCCAGTTCCCCGACGGGGACCCGGCTCCGCACCCCTCTGAGCCGCCCCCGCCCGAGGCTATCTCGAGCACCCGGCGTGAGGCACTTCGCCAGCGGCGCTTCTGGCTCCTGGCGCTCGTCATCGGCGCGACCTCGATGCTGGTCACGGCCCTCAACTTCCACCAGATCTCACTGCTGGGCGACCAGGGCCTGACGGTCACCGAGGCGGCGGCCATGTTCCTGCCGCAGGTGCTGGGTACGCTCGTCGCGGGCCTGGTCATGGGAGCGCTGGCCGATCGCGTGCCGGCACGGTTCCTGCTGATGACCTCGATGGCGTTGCTGACGCTGAGCTTGCTGTTGGCCGCGCGGCTCAGCCCTGGCCCGATCATCCTCGTCTACGCGATCGTGCTCGGCGCAGCCGCTGGTGCCGGCCGCCCATTGGTGGCCACGCTACTGCCGCGGTGGTATGGGCTCGCCCACATCGGGTCGATCCAGGGCGTCGCCGCGTTGGCAGGGGTAGCCGCTTCATCGGTGGGTCCGGTGGCGCTGTCGCTTCCGAGCGAGGCCCTTGGCGGCTACGGCCCAGCGGCGTTGGTGCTGGTGGCCATCCCCGTAGTCATCGGCCTGGCCGCCCTGACCATCTCGGAGCCGGAGTTCAGAGGCGCTACCGACTGAGCCATTGGGGGCTCGCGGTCTCGTGCGCCGTCGGGGGCGCTGGCCATTCGCCACACGCATGACCTGACCGAGATGCGGCCATGCGAGGCGTGAACGTCGCGGTTCTAGTCCCCACGCGACTGAGATGGCGGACTTGCGCCGATCTCATTCGCCACACGGCGCGGATGGCGAAGTTCGGCCGGTTGCTCGGTCCGGTAATGCGTCTCACGAATAGCCCCGCCGCCACGAAGTTGGGGAATATCGACCGCGCCACTTCCCCTTTACGGGTAGAGCCGGGACAATCCCGGTCCAGGCACGAGGAAGCGGCATGGACGAGCGGCTCGTTCGCCAAGTGCAGGAGGGGGATCAAGAGGCCTTCCGGGCTCTCGTGGTCGCCAGCCATGGCCGCCTGCTTCGCGTCGCCCAAGGCGTGTTGCGTGATCAGCACATCGCCGAGGATGCGGTGCAGCAGGCCTTCCTCGATATCTGGCGGGACATCCGTCGCCTGCGCGACGCCAGCAAGTTCGAGGGATGGTCGTACAAGCTCCTCCTTCGAGTCTGCTATGCCGAAGCCAAGCGTATGCCGCGATGGGTGCCCGACAGTCAGATCCCGGCAGCAGCCGAACCACGTGCCGGCGACGTCTTCGGCGTCGTCGTCGACCGTGACCAGCTGAGCCGAGGCTTCCAGCATCTTTCGACCGATCATCGCGCGGTCATCGTCCTGCGCTACCTCATGGACCTGTCTCCGGAGCAGGTCGCAGAGGCGCTCGACATCCCGCGCAAGACCGTCTATTCCCGACTCGGCCGAGCCATGGACGCATTGCGGTCCGCGCTCGAAGCCGAATCCCGCACCCCGATGCCCGCGCCGGTCCGCCAGGAGGCCGCCCGATGAACGACGAACGCTTCCTCAAGGACTGGCTGCAGGACACCTCCGATACCGACTCGGAACCTCAGCCCGCGGCTGACAAGGTCATGGCCGTGGTACCCGAGACCAGCCAGCGAAGCCGATGGTGGCCGCTGCGCCGAAGCTCGCGACCCAGCGAGTTGGACCCATCCCCCGAAGCCCCAGGG
>CAYZDQ010000026.1:0-12297 GCA_964476955.1 uncultured Anaerolineaceae bacterium | reverse complement strand
TATTTGGAATATCGCCGGTCTACCCTTGAGCAACCACCACGGCCGCCTGCCTAACACGGCCGAGAGGAACCGAGCGTGAGCGAACAGATCCGAGTCGTCATCGTCGACGACATCGCAGAGACGCGGGAGCACTTGACGAAGCTGCTCTCCTTCGAATCAGACATCGAGGTCGTGGGGGCGGCTTCCTCGGGTGAGGAAGCCGTCGACCTGACCGGCAAGCTCCAACCCGACATCCTGCTGATGGACATCAACATGCCGGGCATGGATGGCATCGCTACCACCGAGCGCATCTCGGCCACCTACCCGCTGACCTCCATCATCATGATGAGCGTCCAGGGTGAGGCCGACTACCTGCGCCGGTCGATGCTCGCCGGCGCCCGCGAGTTCCTGGTCAAGCCCTTCAGCTCGGACGAGCTGACCGCTTCGATCCGCCAGGTCCACGTCCGCGAGAAGCAGAAGCGCGGACGCATGGTGGTGCCTGCCCAGGGCGGCGCCGCCGCCAGCGAGAGCGGCAAGAAGGACGGCAAGATCGTTACGCTCTTCGCGCCCAAGGGCGGCGTGGGGCGCACCACCCTGGCGGTGAACCTGGCCGTGGCCATGGCCGGCGAGCAGCGCCAGACGGTCACCCTCGTCGATGGCTCGTTCCAGTTCGGCGACGTGGGCGTGCTCCTGAACCTGAACCCCAAGAACAAGTCGATCATCGATGTCGTGGCCGACCCGGCCTCGACCGACGAAGACCTCGTCGACACCACCCTCATCAACCACAGCACCGGCATCAAGGTCCTCCTGGCGCCGCCGAGCCCGGAGATGGCCGAGCTCATCACGGTCGACCAGGTCCGCCGCATGATAGGCCGGCTGCGCGAGACCAACGACTACACGGTCGTGGATCTGTGGCCGCACTTCAACGACGTCTCGCTGGCGCTGCCGGACATGTCGGACGTGATCCTCACGGTCCTCACGCTCGAGATCACGAACATCAAGAACATCCGACTCTTCCTCGAAGTGGCTGAGCAGCTCGGCTATGGCGATCGCCTCAGGCTCGTGCTCAACCGCGCCGACTCCGCCTTCGGCATCCGCGTCGCCGACGTGGAGAACTCCGTGGGCCGCAAGATCGACCACCAGGTCGTATCCGACGGTCGCACGGTCGTCTACGCCCTCAACCGCGGCGTGCCGTTCGTCTGGAGCAACAGCCAGGCTCCGGTCAGCGAAGACATCCTCAAGATCTCACGCGCTCTCGTCCAGGGTGAAGGCTCCCCCGAAGGCGAAGACGAGAAGGAGCCTGGTCGCAAACTCTTTGGACGGCGGTGAAGTCGTCATGGACTCGCTAGGGAGACACTGAGATGTCACTGCTGAAGCGGATCGAGAGCGCCAAGCCTGCCGGTGAGGGCGCCCCTGCCAATGTTCCCGCGCCGCCCTCCTCCGGGGCGCCATCTGCTGGCGCGCCGCCGACACCGCCCGTGGGGGCCCCGCCGCCCATGCCCCAGCGCGTCATCAGCCAGGTGCCGGTGCGCGAATCCTTCCGTGACACCAAGTACCGCATCCAGCAGCGTGTCATCTCCGACCTGGATCCCAAGCTCGACCTCACCAACCAGGTCGAGGTGCGCCGCCAGATCGAGGAGATCTTCAGCGTCGCGGTCGACGAGGAGGGCCTGGCCCTCACTCGCGCCGAGCGCGTGCGCATGCTGGAGCAGATCACCGACGAGATCGTCGGTCTGGGCCCGATGGAGCCACTGCTCCGTGACGAGTCCATCACCGAGATCATGGTCAACGGTCCGCGCCAGGTCTATATCGAGCGTGGCGGACGGCTGGAGCTGACCAACATCTCCTTCCAGAACGACGACCACGTGATGCGCATCATCGACCGCATCATCGCGCCCATCGGCCGCCGCGTCGACGAGTCCAGCCCGATGGTGGACGCCCGTCTCACCGACGGCTCGCGTGTCAATGCCATCATCCCGCCGCTGTCGCTGGTCGGCCCGGTCATCACCATCCGAAAGTTCGCAGCCAGCCCGTTCACGGTGGACGACCTGATCCGCTTCGGCACGGCTACGCCGGAGATGTTCGACTTCCTCAAGGCCTGCGTCGAGGCCCGCCTGAACTGCTTCGTCTCCGGCGGAACCGGCTCGGGCAAGACGACCACGCTGAACGTGCTTTCCTCGTTCATCCCCAACGACGAGCGTATCGTGACCATCGAGGACGCGGCCGAGCTGCAGCTGCGGCAGGAGCACGTCATCACCCTCGAGTCTCGTCCGCCGAACATCGAGGGCAAGGGCGCCATCCCCATCCGTGAGCTCGTCCGCAACTCGCTACGTATGCGCCCTGACCGCATCGTCGTCGGTGAGTGCCGTTCCGCCGAGGCCCTGGACATGCTCCAGGCCATGAACACCGGTCACGACGGCTCGATGTCGACCGGTCACTCCAACAGCCCACGCGACATGCTCGCTCGACTCGAGACCATGGTGCTGATGGCCGGCGTGGACCTGCCGCTGCGCGCCATCCGCGAGCAGATCGCCTCGGCCGTCGATCTCATCGTTCACCAGTCCCGCCTCAAGGACGGCACGCGCCGCGTGACCAGCATCACCGAGGTGCAGGGCATGGAGGGCGATGTCGTGGTCATGCAGGAGGTCTTCACCTTCGAGCAGACCGGCGTGGTCGACGGCCAGATCCAGGGCACGCTTCGCCCCACCGGCATCCGGCCCAAGTTCACCGAGAAGTTCGAGGTCATGGGCATCACCTTGCCCCCTGCCCTCTTCGGGTACCGGTCCTAGGAGACGACCATGGAACCTGCCGTCCTCGTCGCCATCATGGCCGCCGCCGCGGTCCTGCTCCTGTTCTTCGGCCTCTTCGGTGGCCGGCGTGTCTCGCCCACCGACCGCATCGAACAGGTGGCCGTCGCGGCGACCGAAGCTCGCGCCCGCGAAGACACGAGTCAGAAGCGGTCGCTGCGTGAGCGCCTCTTCGGCAGCCGCACCGCGGTCGCCGCGGACCGCGCGGTCTCCCAGCGGGACTGGGGCTCGAGCATGGCTCGTGACCTCGCCCGTGCGGATCTTCAGCTGCGACCGTCGGAGTACCTCGCTGTCCGCGTGGGCGCCATCGTCGGCGCGCCGCTCGTCACCTACCTGCTAGGCCAGACGCTCCTGCCCAGCGTGGGCAATCCCCTGGCCATGCTGGTGGCGGTGGTGCTGGGCTGGTTCATCCCGCGCTGGTACGTCAACCGCCGCAAGGCCAAGCGCCTGCAGGCGTTCAACGACCACCTCGCTGACACCATCACCCTCGTGGCCAACGCCCTGCGCGCAGGCGCCTCGTTCCTGCAGGCCATCGAGCTGGTCGTGCGCGAGACGCAGCCGCCCGTCTCGACAGAGTTCAACCGCGTCATCCGCGAGGTCAACCTGGGCCTGCCCTTCGAGCAGGCGCTGGCCAACATGGTCCGGCGCGTGCGCTCGGACGACCTCGAGCTGATGACCACCGCCATCACCATCCAGCACCAGGTCGGCGGCAACCTCGCCGAGATCCTGGACTCCATCGCCTTCACCATCCGTGAGCGCATCCGCATCATGGGCGAGATCAAGACGCTGACGGCACAGCAGCGCATGTCCGGCTACGTCGTGGCCGGCCTGCCCATCTTCCTGGTCGTCATCTTGTCGATCATCGCGCCCCAGTTCATGGAACCGATGTTCGGGCCACCCGAGATCATCGGTATCCCGATGGGCGTCATCATCCTCGCCATCGGCGCAGTCATGATGCTCATCGGCTTCCTGGCCATCCGCCGCATCGTCGACATCGAGGTCTAGACGCATGGGACTTCCCTTCCTCATGGCGCTGCTCGCTGCCGGCGGCGTCCTGCTCATCGTCTGGTCGCTGCTGGGGTCGCGCAGTGCCGATCCCGTGCAGGCCCGCCTTACCCAGCTGGGTACCCTCGAAGGCGTTACCAGCCTCGAGGAGATCGAGCTCCAGCAGCCGCTCATGGACCGCACCATGCGGCCCCTCATGCGGCGACTGTCGGGCATCGGTACCCGGCTCACCTCGCGCGAGCGCATCGGGCGCACCGAATCCAAGCTGGCCGAAGCCGGCTATCCGTATGGCTTGCGCACCATCGACTTCATGGGCCTCAAGGTGGTGGCCGCGGTGGTCACCAGCGGCCTGGCCTTCCTGCTCTTCGGCGTGGCCATGCGCAATCCCGCGAGCTCGACGCTCATCGTCGCGGGTGTGGCCCTGGTCATCGGTTTCTTCGTCCCTGACTACTGGCTGAGCACGCGCATCAAGGCTCGCCAGAAGTTCATCCTCCTGGCCATCCCCGACACGCTCGACCTGCTCACCATCTCGGTGAAGGCCGGCCTCGGCTTCGACGCCGCGCTGGGCAAGGTCATCGAGAAGACCGAGGGTCCGCTCACCGACGAGTTCCGTCGAGCCCTGGCGGAGGTCCGCATCGGCAAGCCGCGCCGTGATGCCCTCAAGGAGATGGTGGGCCGCACCAACGTGCCCGCCCTGACCAACTTCATCGGTGCCATCGTCCAGGCCGAGCAGCTCGGCGTGGCCATCGCCAACGTCCTCGAGGTGCAGTCCGAGCAGCTGCGTATCGAGCGCCGGCAGCGCGCCGAGGAGATGGCCGCCAAGGCCCCGATCAAGATGCTGTTCCCGCTCGTCGGCTGCATCTTCCCCTCGATGTTCATCGTCATCCTGGGGCCGGCCATGATCCTCATCGTCAAGAACCTGGGCAACGTCTAGGCCGTCACGCCACCGCCAGGGGATCGAGCACATGAGCCAAGACCGGTCGCGCCTGCGCCGCGTCGCCGACGATACCGTCATCTGCGAGCGATTGGTGTTGGGCGGCTCCTTCTGGCAGCGCTTCAGAGGCCTCATGGGCCGCGCCTCGATGGACGAGGACGAGGGTCTGTACCTCGGTAGCAACAGCATCCACATGTTCTTCATGCGCTTCCCCATCGACGCGCTCTTCGTCTCCCGGGCGGACGCCGATGGCCATCGACGGGTGGTTGGCATCCGGCCGGACCTGCCGCCCTGGCGCGGCATCGTCATGCCCGTGCGGGGCGCCGAGGGCGTGGTCGAGATGCCGGCCGGGACATTGGCTCGCCTGGGTGTGGCCGTCGGCGACGAGGTCGTCTTCGAAGCCGCCTGACCAGATCGGCCGCTGGCAAGCCACAGCCAAGGACGGGTGAAGGACCAGTAGAGCGGGGCGTGTGACGCTCCGCTGGCATGCGTGCCCTGCTGGAGCTGATCCTGCCACCCCGCTGCCCTGGCTGCGGGCTCGAGGGTGCGCTCCTGTGCGACCGCTGCCGAGCTCCCCTGCTGCGTCGCCTGCACGAGCCACCGGGCGTGCCCCTGGGTCTGCCTGCGGTACTACCTGCGGGACTGCTCCAACTGGAGTGGTGCGCCACCTACAGCGGCCCGGTGCGGGCTGCCTTGCACGCCCTCAAGTACCGCGGCGAACGCCGCTTGTGCCGGCCCCTGGGGGAGGCCCTGGCGGCACGCTGGATGGCCGCGAGTCGCGGAGGCGACCTGCTCACGTGGGTGCCGGTACACGAGTCCCGCCGGCGCGAGCGCGGGTTCGACCAGGCGGAGGAGCTGGCGCGCGCCATGGCCGAGGGTGTAGGGCTGCCAGTCAGCGGATGCCTCGCGCGGCGCCAGCGTACGACCGCCCAGCACGCCCTGGGACAGACGGAGCGGGCCCGCAACACCGCGGGTGCGTTCGGAGTCCCTGCGTCGGCTGAGGACGCCCTGGCGGGGCGCTGGGTGGTGATCGTCGACGACATCCTGACCACGGGGGCCACGCTCGCCGGCTGTGCCCAGGCGCTGCTGGCAGGCGGCGCCGCGGCCGTCTCCGCCATCACCGTCGCGCGCGATCGCTAGGACCCGGTGCGTCGGTGCCCTCGTTCGCGGCATCGGCTGACGCAGGCTCGTCGCGCGGCGCGAGCCAGCGGCCTATCATCGGACCAAAAGCGGAGGTGCAGCCGGTGCGAACCACGATCAGAGGCAAGAACCTGACCGTCTCCGACAAGGACCGGGCCTACATCGAGCGCAAGTTGCAACGTCTGGAGCGGATGCTCGACGATCGCAGCGAGGCCGAGGTGGAGCTGCGGCTGGAGGGCAATCGCAAGGTCGATGACAGCCACATCGTCGATGTGGCTGTGAACGCCGCTGGGCAGCACCTGCGCGGCGTGGGTACCGCCTCTTCATTCCGGGTCGCCGCCGATGAAGTCATCGACAAGATCGAGCGTCGCGTGGTGGAGGCGCGCCAGCGCCCGCGCGACCGCCGTCGAGCCGAGCAGGCACGCTTCGCGGAGCAGACCCTGCCCACCGAGCCGCTGACAGGCCCGGCCGAGCCTGTCCCGACGGAGGAGCCGGACGAGGAATCGCGCGTGGTCAAGGTCAAGCGCTGGGCCATCGAACCGATGTTCGAGGAGGACGCCATCACGCGCATGGAGGAGCTGGGCCACACGTTCTTCATCTTCGTCAACGCCGAGAGCGAGAAGGTGGCCGTGCTCTACCAGCGCAAGGACGGGCGCTACGGGCTCATCGAACCGGAGGTCGGAGGCGGCTACAGCGCCGACTGAGGAAGGCGGCCCCAGGCAGCGGAGGACCCTTCCCCCACCGCCGACCGGTACCAATGGACCATATCCCGTGGGGCGTGCGCGCACCGATGATGTCCCTGCCGCCGAACGGTGGCTACACCGAAGCGAACCCGCCGAGGTGTCCGAACGACTGACGCTGTCGGGGTGCTATGAGCGTCCAGAACCCACGGGCCTTCAACGAGTGGCTGCGAGCCCAGCTCAAGGCCAAGAAGATGTCCCAGCGCCAGCTGGCGCAGCAGTCCGGCGTGGATCACTCCACGATCTCGCGACTGCTCCGTGGCGACCGCACGCCTTCGCTTGGCACGGCCACGAAGCTGGCCAAGGGCCTGCGCGAGCTACGCGACGACACCGATTCCCCGCAGTACTTCGGCCTGACCTCGTCCTCGAGCACACATCCCACCGCCCGTGTGGAGTACGCGTTGCGTTCGGACGAGCTCATGAGCGAACCCCAGGTCCGCCAGGTCATGGAGTACTACCTCGCACTGCGCATGCGCCGACTGTCGGTGCGCCAGACGGGTCGCTACGCACCGGTCCGACCGGTCGCCGCGGTGCGCCAGGTCCCGCGCCAGAGCGAGCCCAACAAGAAGCACTGATCCTCGGGCGGCGGACGCCGCCCCCAAAGTCCGAGTCCCCTCGACCACGGCCGAGCCGCGCCTGCCCGGCGCTGTGCCCTCGCTAGGCCGTGGTCGTTTCCTGTCCGGCCGGTTCGGCCCCGTCTTCCTGTCCCGCCTGGACCGCACCCTCCCCTGTACCGCCGTCGGCGACGACGTCCGCGTCGGTCGCGGGCGGCCGGCGACCCTTCGTCTTGGGTGAGAGCAGGTAGGCGATGAAACCGAGGATGATGACCGAGAGCACGCTGATGGCGCGGTCCACGAGCGCGATGGCTGCGGCCTCGTTGGGATCGGCCTGGTAAACCACCGTGAGCAGGCCCACGATGCCAGCCTCCACGATACCCAGCCCGGCCGGCGTGAAAGGCACGGCCGTGAGCAGCGAGGCCACCAGGGCCACGAAGAAGGCGCCACTGATGCCCAGCGAGATCTCGAAGCCGAGCGCGTAGGTCACGAACAGCAGGCGGATGGCCTCGGTGGTCCAGATGAGCAGCGTCAGCAGCGCGATCATGGGCAACGTTCGCCGATCGATGGAGAAGACGCCCACCTCGAAGCGCTGGTAAAGCTCCACCGCCTTCTCCGGCAGCGGCAGGCGTTCGACCAGTCGCGCTCCGAAGTTCCGCAGGGTGAACAGGCCGATGGCGATGGCGATGACCACGCCGATGCCCAGCAGCATGATCATGCGCACGGTCTCGTCGAGCCCGGTGCGGAACGACCAGAAGGCCGCGCCCAGCCCCAGGATGACGATGGCGAAGATGTCGAACATACGCTCGATGAAGATCGTCCCGAAGGTCGACGACAGCGAGACCGGGAAGTTGGCCTTCAGCAACCAGGCGCGGTAGACCTCGCCCAGCTTGGCAGGCACCACGCTGTTGACGAGCCAGCTGACGAAGATGATCTCCGTCGAGTCGCGCACGCCCACCTTGGCGCCGATGCCGCGCAGCAACAGCGACCAGCGGTAGCCGCGCAGGGGGAAGCCGATGTAGTAGACGACGAACGCAGCGACCAGCCACCCGGGGTCGGCGCTGAGCACGTGGTCGACCAGCGTCTCCAGCTCGAACCCCGGCAGGGCCAGGGCGAAGAGGGCCAGGACGATGACGGGGACGATGATCGAGAGCTGCGTGCGCCGGTCGCGCAACCGGGTGCTGATGGGCACCGCACCCTCGGACAGGTCGTCCTGGACGAGTGGGTTCTCCCTGACCGCGTCACCGACGTCCGGTGTCTCGTCGAGCGCCATCACGAAGGGCTCGGTGCGCTCGGTGATCGAACGCTCGTCCTCGCGGCGGGTGGGATCGTCGCTCACGACGCCTCCCCTGCCGTTTCGGGCCGGATACGGCCGTTGCCCTTGAGGCGATTGACGAGCTTGGCCAGCGGCGTCCACAGGCGTACGTAGTAGGACGCTCGGCCGGGCACGATCTCTGCCTGCGGCAGCAAGACGCGGAGCTCCTCAGCGGTGCTGAACCGGCCCGGGAAGGCCGTCGAGGCCACGCCCAGCTCGAGGATGCTGTGGGCGTCCGAAGAGGCCACGCCGGGCAGGCCGTGACGCTCGGCGAAAGCGCCCGCGAGGGGATTGGCGTCGCGATAGGCGCGGGCGTTGTGCGTCTCCACGTAGTCCACGATAGCGGCCAGCTCCTCGAGCTTCTGCTCGGCTTCGCCGGCCTTGCTGCCGCCAGACGAGCGATAGGAGTCGAAGGGGTGGGGCAGACCGACGAGCCCACCCTGCGCGCGGACCATGGCCGCAGTCTCCGCGGCTGAGAGCCCTGGTGGCACCGCCTCCTGCAGGAACAGCCCGAGGATATCCCCGTCAGCGGTGCGGATCTCCTGGCCCACGATGACCTGCAGTCCCGGGGGCGCGACCTGGGCCGCAGCCTGCGCCCCGTCGATGCGCTCGTGGTCCGTGATGGCCAGGTGGGTCAGACCCAGGCGCACGGCCTTGGCCATCATCTTGCGGGGGTCACTGAGCGAGTCGAACGAGGCGGCGCTGTGGCTGTGCAGGTCCGCGAAGGAACGGCGAGTGCCGTCGGTGTCGGTCATCTCTAGATGCGCTGGACCAGCGAGCCCTTGAAGAAGTCGAAGTGCTCCATGGCCAGGCCCGTGCCCAGGGCCACGCAGTTGAGCGCGTTCTCGGCCACGTGACAGGGCACGCCCGTGACCTGCGTCAACAGGCGGTCCATGTTGCGCAGCAACGCGCCGCCGCCGGTCATGACCATGCCCTTGTCGATGATGTCGCTGGCCAGCTCCGGCGGCGTCTCCTCGAGCACCGCCCGCACTGACGTCACCACCTGCTGCAGCGGCTTCTCCATGGCCTCCATGATCTCGGAGCTGGTCAGCGGGATGGTCCGAGGCAGGCCCGCGATGAGGTCGCGGCCACGCACGTCGAGCGTGAGCTCGCGCTCCATGGGCAGGGCCGTGCCGATGGCGATCTTGACCTCCTCGGCCGTGCGCTCACCGACCATGAGGTTGTACTTGCGCCGGATGTAGCTGGCGATGGCCTCGTCGAAGCGGTTGCCACCGACGCGCAGGGAGCGGCTCACGACGAGCCCGCCCAGGGCCACCACGGCGATCTCGCTGGTGCCGCCACCGATGTCGATGACCATGTTGCCCGAGGCTCCGCTGATGGGCACGTTGGCCCCGATGGCAGCGGCCAGCGGCTCTTCGATGAGATAGGCCTCGCGGGCGCCGGCCTTGAGGGCAGCGTCTCGCACCGCGCGCTTCTCCACGCTGGTCACGCCCGAGGGCACGCAGACCATGACCTCCGGCTTGGTGAAGGTACGTCCGGCCTTGCGGATGAAGTAGCGCAGCATGGCCTCAGTGATGACGTAGTCAGCGATGACACCGTCCTTCATGGGCCGGATGGCGCTGATGTTGTCGGGCGTGCGCCCGATCATCTCGCGCGCCTCCTCGCCCACGGCCACGATGTGGTTGGTCTCGCTGATGGCCACCACGGACGGCTCGCGGATGACGATGCCCTTGCCCTTGACGTAGACGAGCACGTTGGCGGTGCCCAGGTCGATCCCGATCTTCATGGCGGCGCGACTAGCGCTCCGGCTCCTGATCGATGCGCGCACCGAGGTCCAGCAGCTTGCCCTCGATGTCCTCGTAGCCGCGCCGGACATGGTGCACGCCGTGGATGGTGGAACGACCCTCGGCTGCCAGCGCGCCGAGGATGAGCGAGGCACCGGCCCGCAGGTCACCCACCTCCACGTCCGCGCCCTGCAGGCGGGACGGGCCCTTGATGACCGCGTGGTGAGCGTCGCTGATCTGGGCCTGGGCACCCATGCGCCCAAGGTCGGTGAGCCACTCGAGGCGATCCTCGTAGATCGTCTCGTGCACGGTGCTGGTGCCGGCGGCCTGGGTCAGCAGCACGCCCGTCGGCGGCTGCAGGTCGGTGGCCAGGCCGGGGTAGGCGGCGGTCTCGATGTCGGCCGCGGAGTAGGCATCACTGCCGGGCTCGGCACCGCTCACGTTGATGCGCTCACCCTCGCCGCTCACCTGCACGCCCACCTCGTCGAGCACGTCGAGGAACGCGCCCAGGTGTTCCGACGGTGCCCCGCGCAGCGTGACGTCGCCACCGGTGACGGCGGCGGCCACCGCGAAGGTGCCGGCCTCGATGCGGTCGGCGATGGTGTGATGCGTGGCACCGCGCAGGCGCCGGCGACCCTCCACCTCGATCACGTCGGGGGCGGTGCGCTCGACCTCCGCGCCCATGGCCTGCAGCAGCTTGATGAGATCGTCGATCTCCGGCTCCTGGGCCGCCGGGCGGATGGTGGTGTGGCCGTCAGCCAGCGTGGCCGCGAGGATGGCGTTCTCCGTGCCCATGACGGTCACGTGCGGGAAGACCACGTCGCCACCACGGAGGCGGCCCGGGGCCTGGGCGAAGTAGTAGCCGTTGCGGTAGTCGATGGTGGCGCCGAGCGCCTGCATGGCCTCGACATGGAGGTCGACGGGGCGGCGGCCGATGCGGTCGCCACCGGGGTTGCTGATGATGACCTTGCCGATGCGCGCGAGGAGCGGGCCCAGCAGGATGAACGAAGCACGCATGCGGGCGGCGGCCTCGAGGGGCACGAAGTTCCAGTCGATGTCCCCGGCGCTCACCTCGTAGGTGTTGGGCGCCGGGTGCTCGACCACCACGCCCAGGTCGCTGAGCACCTCCGTCATGAGCGCCACGTCGGCGATCTCGGGCACGTTGGTGAAGCGACAGCGCTCGCCGGTGAGGGTGGCCGCAGCAAGGAGCTTGAGGGCCGCGTTCTTGGAGCCACCGATGGGCACCTCGCCACGCAGCGGCTGGCCTCCCTCGATGCGGATGGTCTCATCCGGGACGAGCGGCGCCTGGTACTCCCAGTGGAACGGCCGAGCAGCTGCCATCAGGCTCTAGTCTCGGCTATCTGGCCTAACGGCGCTGACGCGGACCCTCACGGTGCCGGCGCTCCGCCACGCGGATGCGCAGCAGGGCGCGGTCCATGGCAGCACGGGCCTGGGCCAGGTCGGCCGGCTCATCGAAGCCTGCGGCCAGCGCACGCTCAGCCTCGTTGCGCGCCTCCTCGGCGGCTTCGAGGTCGATCTCCGAGGCGAGGTCGGCCAGCTCGGCCATGACCACCACCTTGTCCGGACGCACCTGCACGAACCCACCGGCGATGGCGAAGAACTCCACCTCGCCGCGCCTCTGGATACGGAGCTCGCCCACACCCAGCATCGACAGCAGCGGCGCGTGGTGCGGGAGCACGCCGAACTCGCCCTCGGTTCCAGGGCAGTAGACGGAATCGACCATGTCCGAGTACGCCTGGCGCTCGGGCGTGACGATCTCCAGCAGCAGGGGCATGAGCTACTCGGCCATCTTGGCCGCGTTCTCGCGGACCTGGTCGAGCGTGCCGGCCAGGAAGAAGGCCTGCTCCGGCAGGTCGTCGGCCCGGCCTTCGAGGATGTCCTTGAACGAGGTCACGGTGTCCTTGATGGCCACATACTCGCCCTCGCGGCCGGTGAAGACCGAGGCCACGAAGAAGGGCTGGCTCATGAAGCGCTGCAGACGGCGAGCGCGGGCCACCAGCGACTTGTCCTCTTCGGACAGCTCGTCGATACCGAGAATGGCGATGATGTCCTGCAGG
>CAYZDQ010000025.1:0-12341 GCA_964476955.1 uncultured Anaerolineaceae bacterium | reverse complement strand
TCCTCGCCAAGGCCGTGCGCAAGCCGCCAGCTACTTCCGAATCAGGACACTAGCGAGGACGCGGCATCGTCGCGTGGCTGGTGGGTTGAATTCGGTCGCACGTATCGCCACCATGGGGCCATGGCTGCTTCGAGGAGGGTCTCGAGCCCGGCTCTGGTCGGGCGTCGTGAGGAGTTGGCCTCCATCCGCTCGGTCATCTCGGACATGGCAGGCGCGCAGGCGCAGGTCGTCGTCATCGGTGGTGAGAGCGGTGTGGGCAAGACGCGACTTCTGGCTGAGGCGACAGCTGAGCTCGATGACCGTGTCCGGGTGCTGCGAGGCCACTGCCTCGCGCTAGGCGCCCGACTACCGTATCTGCCCTTCTCCGAGATCATCCGGAACCTTGTCCGGGACCTCGGCCCTGATGAGGCTCGAACCCTGCTCGGACCGGCGGGTCCGGAGCTGGCCCAGCTCGTGCCGGAGATCGGCGAGACGGTGGGTAGCCCGCGCTCCCGTTCGCGCGGCGGCAGCGAGCTGCAGCGGCTTCGCCTCTTCGAGACGGTGCTGCGCCTGGTCGAGCGGATCGCCCAGGACCGACCCACCGTGTTCGCCTTCGAGGACCTCCAATGGGCCGACTCCGCGAGCCTCGACCTGCTCTCGTTCCTGAGCCACAACGTGCGCCGGGGCGACGTCACGCTGGTCGTGACGGTGCGCACGGAAGCGCTCGATGCCGGCAGTCCGGTACTGCCCTTCCTCGCCGAGCTGGAGCGTGGGACGAACGTCCTGCGCATCGAGCTCGAGCGCCTCGATCGCGAGGCCACGCGTCGCCAGATCGCCGCCATCCTCGGTAGCGGGGTGACCGAGGCCACCGCCGATCGGATCTGGGAACAGGGCGACGGCAACCCGCTGTTCACCGAGGAGCTCGTGGCCGTCGCGAGCGCCGGGGACGAGCTCCGGTCACCACGGCTGCGCGATCTGCTCAGCGCCCGGACGGCGCGGCTACCCGCGGACGTGCTGAAGGTCCTGCGGGTAGCCGCCGTGCTCGGTCGGAGCATCGACGTCGAGTTGCTGAGCGCCACCTCCGCCCTCGATCGCGAAACGGTCGAACGTGCCATGGAGGCCGCGATCGACGAGCAGGTGCTGGTCCGGAGCGGCCACGATGCCGCGTTCCGGTTCCGCCACGAGCTGGTGCGCTCGGTCGTGGCCGAGCAGCTGGTGGCCCCCGAAGCTCGCGCCACGCATGCCGCCTACGCCGAAGCGCTTCGGTCGCGACCTGATGTCGACGTATCCGAGGTCGCCTTCCATTGGGATGCCGCCCACGAGGCGCCCCAGGCACTGCGCTGGCACGCCAAGGCCGGGTTCGCGGCCGAGGCGCGCTACGCGTACATGGCCGCGTTCCGCCACTACGAACGCGTGCTGGAGCTGTGGTCGGAGGTCGCCGACAGCGAGGCCCTGGCCGAAGCGCCTCGCCTGCGCTTCCTGCAACGAGCGTCGACTGCTGCGGCCCGGGCGGGACAGTACGACCGCGCCATCGCGCTGGCTCGCGAGTTCCTGGCAGAGGCCCCCGCGCAGGGCGACCTCACCGAGCTCGTCCGCTCGAGCCTGCGCTGGTACCTGTGGGAGGCAGGACGCGCCGACGAGGCGCTCATCGAGGCCCGCGCCGCAGTGGAGCGGATCTCACCGGAGACCAGCCCCCGCTGGCGTGCCAACGCCACGGCCCACCTGGCCGGGCTCCTGCTCGTCCACGGTGAGGTCGGTGACGCCAGGCGCCGGGCGGAGGACGCGCTGGAACTCGCACGTGCTGCCGACGCGACCGATGAGGAGGTCCTCGCAAGCGGCATCATCGGCGACTGTCTGTTGTTGGAAGGCGACATCGATGCCGGCATCGAGCGCATCACCGAGGCGCTCGAAGGCGCACATCGCATCGAGGAGGCGAACGCCGAGCTGCCCGCCGACCAGCTCGAAGATCGCCGCTACGCGGCTGGGGTGGTGCTCGCATCCACGCAACTCGTCGCGGCCTACGAGGTGGCCGAGCGTCCGGAGGATGCCGCGCGTGTCGCCGAGGCCGGCTACGCCCGCGCCGTCGAGCAGGGGGTCAGCCGTACCTACGGCGCCACCCTCCGCGCCGCGAGCGCCAGGGCCCTGTATCACTCAGGCGACTGGGACGAGGCGCTCGACATCATCGACGGCGCCCTGCGCCACGGTGCCTGGAGGACCGGCCGGGTGGGGCTGCTGGCGATCAGCGCGCTGATCCACGTGGCCCGCAACGACGATGAAGCCGCCGACGAAGCGCTGCGCATGGCCGACGACGATAGCGGTGCCGCCTCCGCCACTGAGGTGGTTCGCTGGCTGGCGGTCGCGCACGGCGAGCGGCTGGCCTGGGCGGAGCGCCCACTCGAGGCTCTGGCGATCATCACCAACGCCTACGAAGGGAGCAGCGACGCCACGCGCGGCGCCAGCCTGGGGCAGGCGGTCGGGCTCGACGCCAGCCTTCCCCGGTTGCTCTCCCTCGCGGCACGAGCCAGCGCCGATCTGGCCCTGCTGGAGCGAGCCGGCAGCATGGAGGCGGCAGCGTCGCAGCTGTCGATCGACCACGTGCGCTCGGCCATCCGCCGAATCCGGCGCCGACCAGGCCTCGCGGTTTCGTGGGCCCCAGACCTGGCCCTGGCACAGGCCGAGCTGGCGCGAGCCGAGCACGCTCTCGGCCGACGCACGGTGAGTCGATGGCAGAAGGCGGCGGAGGCGACGCGCGGCCGACCGTATGCCGAGGCCTACGCGCGCTGGCGCCTGGCTGCGGCGCTGCTCGGTGATCGGCAGCGCGCCGATGAGGCTGCCGCCGAGATCGAGCAGGCCTCACGGCTGGCCGAGACGCTGCGAGCGATCCGGCTGCAGAAGGCTCTCAGCGAGCTGGCCAGGCGCGCCGGGCTCGGGCGCGAAGGGGCTACGGCTGGACAGGAGCGACCGTTCGGGCTCACTGAACGCGAGCTGGAGGTTCTGGGGCTGCTGGCTGCCGGCCTCGGCAACAGCCAGATCGCCGAGCAGCTGTTCATCAGCCCCAAGACCGCGAGCGTCCACGTCTCCAATATCTACGGGAAGCTGGGCGTGGAAACGCGGGTCGCCGCGGCCACACTCGCGCACGACCTCGGGCTGGCGGCGGATCCCGACCAGTCCGGGACACCCACCGGAGACTAGGACCGAAGGCGTCCGCCTCGCGTTCCTGTGCTCACCCCTCCCAAGATGCGAGACTGGGACGTCCACCGCGTACCGAGGGGATCCATGGCCTACAAGACGATCATCGAACCGTTCCGCGTCCATACCGTGCAGGCCATCGACCTGCCGGACCAGGATGCGAGAGAGGCGGCTCTCGTGCGCGCCGGATACAACCTCTTCGGACTGCACGCCGACGAGGTCATCATCGACCTGCTGACCGACTCGGGCACCGGCGCGATGTCCACGCGCCAGTGGTCGGGGATGATGCTGGGCGACGAGTCGTACGCCGGCTCGCGATCGTTCTACCGCTTCGAGGAGGTCGTGCGGGACCTCACCGGCTACAGCGAGATCATCCCCACCCACCAGGGCCGGGCGGCGGAGAAGATCCTCTTCAACGTGGCCGTCAGCGACGGCGATGTGGTCCCCAACAACACGCACTTCGATACCACGCGGGCCAACGTCGAGTACCAGGGCGCGGAGGCGCTCGACGTGGTCAAGGCGGAGGGCCGGGATCCGGCCCTGGAGCTGCCCTTCAAGGGCGACGTCGACATCGAGGCCCTGCGCGCGGCCATCGAGCAGCACGGGGTGGAGAAGGTGCCGCTGGTGATGGTCACGGTGACCAACAACTCGGGTGGCGGCCAGCCGGTGTCGATGGCCAACCTGCGCGCGGTACGGGCGGTCTGCGACGAGTACGGCATCCCCATGTTCCTCGACGCCTGCCGCTTCGCCGAGAACGCCTGGTTCATCAAGCTGCGCGAACCCGGCTACGCGGACCGGACGCCCAAGGAGATCGCCCAGGAGATGTTCTCCATCGCCGACGGCTGCACCGTCAGCGCCAAGAAGGACGGCCTCGCCAACATCGGTGGCTTCCTCGCCCTCAACGACCGCGACTGGGCCCTGCAGGCGCGCAACCTGCTCATCCTCACCGAGGGCTTCCCGACCTATGGCGGCCTCGCCGGCTACGACCTCGAGGCCATCGCCACCGGCCTCGAGGAGGTGCTCGACGAGAAGTATCTGCGCTACCGCATCCGCTCCACCGAGTACCTCGCCGACACGGTCCACCAGGCTGGCATCCCCACGGTGCGACCGGCCGGCGGCCACGCGGTCTATCTCGACGCCAAGGCCCTGCTGCCGCACATCCCCCCGCACCAGTACCCGGCCCAGTCGCTCGCGGTCGAGCTGTATCGCGCGGGAGGTGTCCGCGGCGTCGAGATCGGCACGGTCATGTTCGGACGCGCTCGCGACGGCCAGCCGGACGAGCATGCGGCCATGGAGCTGGTGCGCTTGGCCATCCCGCGACGGATGTACACACAGAGCCACATCGACTACGTGGGCGAGGTCATCGTCGACGTGGCCTCACGGGCGGCCGACATGCGCGGCTACCGCATCGTGGAGCAGGCGCCCTGGCTGCGGCACTTCACCGCTCGCCTGGAGCCGCTGAACTAGTCGCGTTCCAGACCTAGTCCGCGGGGAGCACGCCCTCCGGACCGAAGGCGCTCAGGCGCAATCGATCGAAGGTGAGCACGGCGGTGCCGCGCTTGCGGAAGACCTTGCGTTCGGCACCCGTGGACGTGACCCGCAGATCGCCCTCCCATGAGTCGCCCAGAGGGGTGCGCGTGCGCGCGGCCAGGCCTTCGAACTCGACCCAACCGCCGTTCTTGCGGCCGTCGAAGGTGCGGATCCGCTCGACCCACCACTCACGGCCATCGCTGGCGATCTCGAGCACGAGTCGCTGCTCTACCCCGTCCTCGAACCAACCGCCTTCGAGGGTGGCGCCGTCGGTGCTGCTCTCACCGGTCGTACGTACCGACTCGGGCGCGCTGAAGGACTGAGCGGCGATGGCCAGGGCGACCGAGTCCGCCTCCAGGCGCACGCTTTCGGTGTGCCAGTCGAGAGCACGGTCGGTGGGCAGCCAGGTGGGTTCCGGCGTGGGGGTGGGCTCTGGTGTGGGGGTGGGCTTCGGCGTCGGTTCCGGTGTGGATGTCGGCAGCGACGCCGCCGATCCCGTCGGGTCGTTCGACGCGGCAGCGATAGCCACAACGGGCTGCTCGGGTGAATCGGAAGGCAGCATGCTCGCGCCGATGAGAGCCACGCTCACGGCCAGCGCCGCCACGTTGGCCACGGCGAGCACGCGCACGGGGGTCAAGGTTCGGCGCAAGCGCGCCTTGATCATGGGCTTCTGCACACGTGGCACCGGACGCGGTGGTGGACCGTCCGGCCCGAACGCACCGAGCGCCGGTGCGGGCTCGACGGTAGACGCCAACCTCCCTGGCGGCCAGAACCGGCCAAGGCGAGGCGTCACCTCCACGCCGGCCATGACGCGCGACGCGCTCATCCGCACGTCGGGAGGCGGCGCGGCGCTGTCGCGCAGCCAGGCCGAGAGCCCGACCACCAGGCGTTCGTCTGCCATCAGGCACCCTCGGGCTGAGGCACCATCTCTGCGCTCGAGACCGGGTCACTATCGATGGCGGCACCAAGCGCCTCGAGCACAGCCTCGGATCGCGTCGCGACCTTGGCAGACCCCACTCCCAACACGACCCCGGCCTGCTCGGGCGTCAGATCCGCGAGGTAACGCAGGACCAGCACCGTGCGGTCGTCGAAGGAGAGCTGACGGAAGCCGCGCGAGAGCTGGTCGCGGTCGAGGATCGAGCCGAAGGGGTCGGCCGCGCCGAGCTCGTCGGCTGCAGGATGGACTTCGTCGGACTCGTCGAGCTCCGCCTTCTCGGCTTCCGTCCGGCAGATCTCGATGAGGTGGCCAAGCGACCAGGGCACGAAGCCGGAGCGGTCGCGCAAGCGGGACAGGGAGCGCCACGCCTCGAGCAACGCGCGCTGCGTCGCGTCCTCGGCGCTATCGGCCTCGCGCAGGATGCCGAACGCGACTCTGAACAGCACGGGGTGCGTCGCGACCACGAGCGCCTCGAAGGCTAGCTCGTCGCCGTTTTGGGCACGCTTGACCAGCTGCGGATCCATAGACCTCGGTTGTACGCGAGAAGGACCCCGACCGGCTACAGGCCGAATGCCTGCTCAACGACCATGACTGTTGGCGGCTGCCGAGGCCGCTCGGGAGCCTGCGACCGACACCGATGACCGTCGCTGAGCGCGCTAGGGCAGCGCCGCGATGGCCTCCTCCACGAGGTCCCGCTCACCGAGCGGGTCGCTGATGACCCAGATGGTGTCGGCCGAGCCGAAGATGTACTGCAACGCGCCGCCGTAGTCGAGCGCCGTGACCGTCTGGCCAGCGATCTCCTCCTCGCTGAAGCCGACGCCCTCGAGCAAGGCCGCGACCTCGTCAGGTACCTCTGCCTCAGGAACGTCGGGATCGATGGAGACCTCCGGCGGCCGCAGGAGGAAGACGTCCTCGAGCAGACGCTGGGTCAGCTCCTCGCCGCCTTCCGGCAGCCGGTAGCCCTCGATCTGGATGCCGTCCTGCGAGGCCTCCAGGCCCCACCAGGCGATGACACCGAGCATCTCCGCGGGGCTGATCCCGGCATCGAGGTAGAGGTCCAGCAGCCACTCCTCGATGTCATCACCAAGGCGCTCACCAAGGGTCGGCAGGAATAGCGGCTCGGTGGACTCATAGAGGCCGATGCGACGCTCACCCGCGAGCGCCAGGGGCACGTCGGTGTAGAGCGTATCGGCAGCGCTGAGGCCTACCGGCTCGGCATCGGGCAGCTGGCCCAGTGCGTCCCACACGTAGTCGGTGTCTCCCTGGATGATCCAGGCCGTGTCGTCCTTGAGGTAGACCGTACGGGGGTAGACGCCGGGCATGGCCGAGTCGGTCACGCGCAGGGTCCACTTGGTGTCAAGCGGACGCATGATCAGTCCGGGTTCGGGCACGTCCGCGACGATGAGGTCGACAGCACCCTCGACCCACTCGCGCGCCTCGGTGCCGGCGATGCGCAGCGCGAGCACGACCGCAGCTTCGCCCGGGGCAGGCTCGTACAGCGCCGACTTCACGGTCATATCGTCGGTCGTGGCGCCGGCACTCTCGAGCAGCGACACGGTCTCCTCGATGTAGGCCGTGTTGGCCGCCTCGCCGTCGTCGAACTGGGCCAGCCAATCAGCACCGCTGTAGGTCTGCGGCGTGAGCAGCTGGCCGCCGAGCATGACCGGGAAGGCGATGCCGGACTTCTCTGCCGCAGGGGCGGCATTCTCGGCAGCCTCCTGTGCCATCGCCGGGAGTGAAAGCGCCAGCGTGGCCGCGAGCGCGAGGGTGATCGAGTGCTTCAAGGTGACCTCCAGGCAGCCGGTCCAGACTGGGCGGACCGGCGGTCGATGACGCCAGCGTAGCGTCGTCCGCGAGAACAGGGGTCAGCGCGGTGTAAGGGCCGCGGTCAGCCCTGTGCGGGCGCGGTGCCTCGGTACGGCAGCGGCACGGCCGGCGGGCCATCCTCGGCACCTGCGGCGAACAGGCCTCGGGGGTCGCACTCGACGGCTCGGGGGCCACCATCCTTGGCTTCCTTCGCTTCCTTGCCCGAGCAGGTCGCGACCGGCGTCTCCTGGGCATAGGGGAAGGGCTTGGCGGGCGGCGGCAGCGGCGTCTTCTTGGGCTTCTTGGCCCTGGCTGCGGCCTTGGCGGCCCGGGCCAGCTGGGCCTGGCCGGCCTTGGTGGAAGCCTTGTCGACCTGGACCACACCCGCGGGCAGCAGCTCGAGCGGGTTCAGGTCCTTGCCGCTGCGAAGCACCTCGAAGTGCAGGTGAGTGCCGGTGCTCTTGCCGGTGCTGCCCATCTTGCCCAGGACCTGTCCGGTGTGGACCAGGTCCCCGGCCTTCACCTGGTTGCCGGCGATGAGGTGGCCGTAGCGCGAGACATAGCCATCGGCATGGACCACGTCGACGACGTAGGCCCGACCCTCCTGGTCGTAGGGGTTCCAGCCCGAGTAGGCCACGACGCCGGCGGCGATGGCGCGCACGGGTGTGCCATAGCTGTCGACGACATCGATGCCGTCATGGAAGTGCTTGCACGATCCGCGGCGGGGGTTGTGCACGACGCCGGTGCAGCCGTAGGACTGGCTGATGCGGCCGGTGCTCGGCCACGAGAACTTGCCACCCTCGGCGAGGCTGACCGTGGCCTGCTCCTCGATCCTGATGCGGGCCAGGTCATGCATCTGCGTGATGTAGGCCGAGAGCGAACCCTCCGCGGCTTCCCGTCGAGCGACCGCGACCTTGCGCTGCTTCTTGTTGTTCTCGATCTGCGTCTTCTTGCCCCAGACCGCACGCACGGCCGCTTGCTGGCGTGCGATAGCAGCGTCGCGACTGCGCTCGGCCGCACGGATGTCGGCACGGATGCTCTGGAGTCGCTCATTGGCATCGGAGGGGGCCGCCGAAGGGTCCGCGTATTGGGCTTCCTTCTCAGCCAGGCGTTCACGCCGCATCTGGAGCATGGCCTTGACCGCGACCAGCTCGGCGCGTCGCTGATCGACCGCCTTGTCCAGCGGCTTGAGCTGCTTCTTGAGCGCCTTGCGCTGGGTATCCAGCCGGGTGATGACCTGGTCCTGGGTGCGCATCAGTGTCTCGGCCGAGCGCTGGGCGGCACGAACAGCGGCGATCCGGTCGCCGAGCTCTACGGCTGCGACGGGCTCGGTCGAGGCCAGCAGGGCGGAAGTAGCCAGCGCGATGGCGCAGAGCGCGATCACGAGCCGGCCGGACACACTCGTCCAGGCCGTAGGGCTGGCCAGGGGCACTACTTCTCGCTCCACGTTCAACTCACTCGAGACGACCGTCGCCGTGGGCACAGGCATGCGGACCCGTCTCGGGGAGTGTGCATGCTAGTGCTGGGACTGGAACTTGTGGACTACACATTGGTCCACGGCCACCGGTACTGTCGGGCTACGCAGTCCTGCGGAGCCAACTTCTGCCCCCATGACTACGGCGGTCCCGGCGACGACTCAGACCCGGGAAAGCGCCTCGAGCAACCATACGCTGCCCATGCCCGCGAGCAAGGTCCAGCCGAACGATCTGGTGCGCCACGCCACCACCGCTGCGACGGCGCCCGCGAGGTACCAGGTATCGAATGGCCGCGGTTCTCCGTGATCGAGGAAGAGCGTCTGAGCCACGAGGCCGGCCAGCACCGCGGGAGCCACCAGGCCCAGCGCCTGCTCCACGCGGGGTGGGATGGTGACGTCCGCTAGCAGCGTGACCATCGAGGCGCGCATGGCGATGGTGCCGAGGGCCACGGCCACGATGATGGTGAGGTCAGTCGCCATCGCGCACCTCGACCTCGGTGGCGGCATCGTCGGCTTCGATCCTCTCGGTGGCGGCGATCGTCGGCGCCGGCTCACCCCGGACCCTGGCCAGCATGCCGAAGGCGATGCCGACAGCGGCGCCGATGAGCAGGCCCGTGTTCATGGGTGTGTCCTTGGCCATGAGCGTGACTGAGAAGCCCACGACCGCGGCGATGAATGCAGCCCGGTCGCGGATCGAAGGGACGGCCAGGGCGATGAACATCAGGGGCGCCGCGAAACCGACCTGCAGCCCGTCGGGGATGGTGGCACCGATGAGCACGCCGATGGTGGTGCCGATCCACCATGCGATCGCGAAGCTCAGGCCCGCGCCGAGGTAGTAGGCGAAGCGACGATGCCGGTCACGTTGCTCCTGGTTGTAGAGCAGCGAGGTGACCGTAGCCTGGTCGGTGATGAGATGCGCCAGCGGGATACGCCAACGTCTGGGGTACTCGGAGAAGGATGGAGCCAGCGCGCCCGAGTACATCATGAGGCGGGCATTGATGACGATGGCGGTACCGACGACGATGAACCAGGGCGCGCCCTGGTCGATGAGGTCGCTGACCGCCAGTTGCGCCGCGCCGGCAAGCACGATGAACGAGGCCAGCCAGCCGACCAGGTCGTTCATCGTCGACTCGACCACGGTCACGCCATAGGCCAGGCCGAAGGGGAAGGCGCCGATCGAGAGCGGCAGGATCGCGCGCGCACCCGCTCGCAGGTCCGCGAGGGCGAACCAGCGGCCGTGGGCCGGGTCGGGCATCGCGCTCATGGCAGGGCCCGGTACATGACGTAGTACGACACGGTGCCACCGTCGGGGAGGCGGAACCCGTCGGGGATCGTGCCCACGATGCGGAAGCCCAGCGAACGCCAGAGGTGGACGGCGCTGGCGTTCGTGCTGACCACGGTGTTGAACTGCATGGCGCTGTAGCAGAGCTCCGTGGCCAGCCCCAGCGAGGCCTCCCCCATCTGCCGGCCCAGGCCCACGCCACGCATGTCGGCGCGGACGGCGTAGGAGGCGTTGGCCACGTGCGCGCCGGGCCCCGGGATGTTGGGGCGGATGACGAAGGTGCCCACGACCGCACCGTCCAGCTCGGCCACGAAGCCGTCGCCGGCACCGACGGGGTTCCAGTAGCGCCAGAGCTCGTCATCGCTGATGGCGGGGTCGTAGGCGTAGGTGTCAGCTGATCGGACGAGCTCGCGGGCGATATGGAGGACGGCCGTGCGATCACCCTCCGTGGCCGCGCGGACCTCGACCGGGGTCGGCTCCCGGCGCGGCCGGGCACTCCCCTGCTCTCGCGCCAGCCGCTGCAGCACGCGGGCGTCCAGCTCCTCCTCGTCGAACTGCGCCTCGATGGTGGTCAGGCAGGACAGCGCGTCACCACCGGCGGTGGCGTCGATGACCTCGGCCAGCTCCTCCGCGATGACGGCCCACAGTCGCTTGAACTCCGGCAGCAGCTCCTGCCCTTGTGCGCTCAGCGCCAGCACTCGCCGGCGACCATCCGCCGGATCGGGGGCGGTGGTGATGAGGCCCTTGGACTCCATCCGCCTGGCCATCTCGATGACCGCGGGGTGGCTCACGCGCAGCGCCGCCGCGGCCTCGGTGACCGAAGCCGTGCCGACCCGATCGATGTACAGCAGCAGCGCATGCCAGTTGGGTTCCAGCGGCACATCGAGCGTGTCGTAGAAGCGGCGGCCGGCATCGGCGATGCGATCGGCCAGCCGCCGGGTGCGGTAGGTGAAGCCCAACGTGCCCAGGCTCGCGAGGTGGTCGGTCATCCTCTCGGACAGCGCTCCGGTATTACTTACGTAAGTTCCTACATGATATCGAGACCGCCAAGTCTCGTGCAAGTCTCCTCGATGGGGATGCAGGGACGCCTTCGGCTACCCCGACGAGTCCTAGAATGGGCCCGCCCAAGGAGGATCCGATGCGCTCGATCAAGGCGATCATCACACCCAGGTTGGGCCTTACGATGCTGGGCGCAGCCGCGCTTGCCCTTTCGGCGGTGGCTCCGGCCGCAGCGCAGGTCGATACGGCCAGCGCCACGAACGGCACCATCGAGGCCTGCCAGTCGATCACCGTGGGCAGCGGCGGCACCGGACCGGGTGCATCGGCGGCCTCGACCGGCCAGTTCTGGAAGTGCACCGGCAACGCCAGCGATGAGCGCCTGCAGGGCGACATCGACCTCATCTACAACGTCGCCGGCTGGACCGGCGTGGGCGCCATCGAGTGGGGCCGGGCGCGCATCAGCAACGAGAGCGGCACCTGGGACGGCACCTGGACCAGCACGGTCGGCGAGGGCCAGCTGCAGGTGATCATGGCCTGGTACACCGGCACCGGTGACTACGAGGGCTGGACCTACGTTGAAACGCAGGCCGGCGAGTATCAAGCCGACCGCGAGACCTTCGGCATCGTCTACCCGGGCGACCCGCCCCCGGTCGTGGTCATCGAGCCCTTCGAGCCCCCGGAGGTCGAGGCAGCCGGGTAGCACCCTGCATCGACCCCGGGTTCGCCGCGCTCCGACCCCTGAGCAGTTCCCTGCTCCGACCCCGTGGAGCGTCACGCACCGACCTCGAATAGCACGCCGCGCCGACCCCGGGTAGCGTGCCCCCGCCGACCCTTGGCTAGCGCCCTGCGCTGACCGCGTGGAGGCTGAACTCGACCCGTCGGGCCGCGGACTGCTTCATCTCAGCCCCGTGGAGGTCAGGACCGTCACGGCGAGCCTCGGTGGGGCTCAGACCGTGCACTTCGCCGGCAAACCGGTCGAGTTCGACCGCGTGGGGGTTGGCCGCGCCCCGACCGCGTGGGGGTTGGCGGCGCTGAGCCCGTCCGGCTAGTGGACGAGGCGGGGACCGGCGTCGACCGGGTGGTCGGGCATGTCCTGCTCGAAGTCGTGCCCGATGCGCTCGGCGGTTCGCTGGATGGCCCCGTCG
>CAYZDQ010000024.1:3962-12521 GCA_964476955.1 uncultured Anaerolineaceae bacterium | reverse complement strand
CCACAGGTTCAGACTATCGCCGTCTTCTTCGTCGGAGTCCAGGTCCCGCGACCAGATGTCCTCGCTGAGGTACTTCCAGCCGCCGTCCGCGAGCAGGGCCACGATGGTGCCGCGCTCCATCTCCCGGGCCAGCTGCACCGCCGCGACCATGACCGCGCCGCAGGAGACACCGGCGAAGATGCCCTCCTTCTCGGTCAGCTCACGGACCGCCTCGATGGCATCGGTGTTGGAGACGAGGATCTTGCCGTCGATGCCGCTCGGATCGAAGATCTCGGGGATGAAGCCCTCATCGAGTGAGCGCAGCCCCTGCACGTGCTCACCCGGCAACGGCTCGGCCGCAAAGATGCGCACGTCGGGGTTGTGGCGCCGCAGCCGGCGACCCACGCCCATGAGCGTGCCGCCGGTGCCCAGACCGGCCACGAAGGCGTCGACCTCCGGGCAGTCGGCGATGATCTCCTCCGCGGTGGTCTCCTCGTGTGCGCGCGGGTTGGCCTCATTGCCGTACTGGTAGGGCATCACGAAGCGCGGGTCCTTCTCGACGAGATGCTTGGCCAGGGCCACGGCCCCGTTGGAGCCCAGGTGCCCCGGCGAGTCGATGACCTCTGCTCCGAAGAGCGCCAGCAGCTGACGCCGCTCCATGGTCACGTTGTCGGGCACCACCACGGCCACGCGGTAGCCCTGGCGGCGGGCGATCATGGCCAGGGCGATGCCGGTGTTGCCGCTGGTGGGCTCGATGATGATCGAGTCCGGGCGCAGCCGACCGGAAGCCTCCAGGTCCTCCATGAGGTACTTGGCCACGCGGTCCTTGACCGACCCCGTGGGGTTCATGAACTCGAGCTTGGCGTAGAGCCGCACGTTGGGGTTGGGGCAGACGTGGGGCACCTCCACCAGCGGCGTGAAGCCGATGGCGTCGACGATGCTGGGGAAGCGTCCACCGTGGCGAGCGTTGCCGCCGTGGGCATGCGGACGCAGCGCGTCGATGTCCTTGCCCGACCGTCGTTCCGTCGTGGTCACGACGAAGCTGACCTCGCTAGCGACCCCCGGCCATGGCCGGCAGCAGGATGACCTCGTCGCTCTCGGCCACCGGGGTCGCCAGCTCCTGCTCGTAGCGCACGTCGCGTCCGTTGACGTAGACGTTGACGAAGCGGTTGAGCGTGCCGTCCTCGGTGAAGATCTGCTCGCGCAGACCCGGGTGCTGGCCGAGCAGCGACTCGAGGGCCTCACCGACGGTGGCGCCGGCGACCTCGACCTTCTTCTGGTTGCCGGCCTGCTGACGCAGGACCGGCGGGATGCGGATCGCGGTCATGCGTTCACCCCCGTCGTGGCAGCTGGTGTGGTTGGCAGAGCGAAGACGCCCTCATCGGCCGCAGGCTGTGGCAGCTCGCCATCGCCGCAGGCCGGGCACTTCGGGTCGCGCTGCAGCCGGAGCTCGCTGAAGGCTCCATCGAGCGCGTCGTAGATGAGCAGTCGCCCGCTGAGCGAGTCGCCGATGTCGAGCAGGACCTTGAGGCCCTCGGTGGCCTGCAGCAGGCCCATCACGCCGGGCACCACCCCGAGCACACCGGCCACGGAGCAGCCGGGGGCCAGCTCGGGCGGCGGGGGTGTGGGGTAGAGGCAGCGGTAGCAGGGGCCCTCGAAGGGCTTGAACACCGTGAGCTGACCCTCGAAGCGGAAGACGCTCGCGTGCACCACCGGGATGCCCGCCTTCACGGCTGCGTCGTTGAGCACGTAGCGCGTCTCGAAGGTATCGGTGCCGTCGAAGATGAGGTCGTAGCCGCTGATCAGCTCCTCGACGTTGTCCGGGCCGAGCATGACCTCGTGGGCCACGACCGTGATGTCCGGATTGAGGTCGGTGATCGTCATCTCGGCCGACTCGACCTTGCGCATGCCCACGCGATCGGTGCGGTGGATGATCTGGCGCTGCAGGTTGGAGGAGTCGACGACATCGAAGTCGACGATCCCGATGGTGCCCACACCCGCGGCCGCCATGTAGAGCATGGCCGGGGAACCCAGACCGCCGGCGCCGATGAAGAGCACCTTCGAGTCGAGCAGTCGAGCCTGGCCCTCCGCTCCCACCTCGGGGATGAGCAGGTGCCGCGAATAGCGCGCCTTCTGCTCCGCGCTGAGCACGCGCGGCTGCTCCCAGGAGCGGCCCTCGGCCTTCCAGGCCTGGTAGCCGCCGGTCATGGAGGTGACGTCTTCGTAGCCCATGCCGACCACCGTCTGCGCCGCGAAGAGTGAACGGATGCCGCCCGCGCAGTAGACGACCACGGGTGCGGCGCGATCAGGCACGAGGCCTTCGATGTCCTGCTCGATGTAGGACTTCGACAGGTGGACGGCGCCGGTGACGTGGCCCTGCTCCCATTCGCTGTCCTCGCGGCAGTCGATGATGGTGGCGCCGCGCTCGGCAGCGAGCTCGGCTTCGGCCGTGGTCACCTCGCGGACCTGCTCGCGCGCCTCGGCGAGAAGGTCTCGATAGGTCTTGGTCATCGGGGGTGTGACTCCGTGGTCGATCGACTCGGGCTGTCGATGCGGGTGGTTTGGTTGATCCTCAGTCGCCGATCGCTGCGGCCGGCCGGCGACACTCGCATGACCCCCTCGTCCGTGTCATGAGCTGCGGGGTCATGCGCTGACCCCTGATGCCTCTCGTGTGGTCTCGTCACCGCGGCTGTCGAGCGCGCGATGGAGCGTGTCGATGGAGAGCAGCGCGCACTTCAGGCGCGCCGGGCTGATCTCGATCCCGAGCAGGTCCAGGATGTCCTGGTTCTTCATCTCCTCGGCCTCGGTCAGGGGGCGACCCTTGATCTCGTCGGTCAGCATGCTCGCGCTGGCCTGGCTGATGGCACAGCCGCGGCCGCTGAAGGCGACATCGCTGACGGTCCCGGTGTCATCCACCGAGAGCATGATCGTGATGCGGTCGCCGCAGAGCGGGTTGTGGCCCTCGTGCGATGCGTCAGGCGCATCGAGCGTGCCGAAGTTATGCGGCTCGCGGTAGTGCTCGAGGATCTCGTCGCGGTACAGGTCGTCCATGGGCTCGTGAAGGGTACTCGATGTGCTGTGGGTTTCCTAGGCTCCGGCCGCGGCCGGCGATCGGCCGAAGATGCGCTGCACGCCGCGCAGGCCGGCGGCGAGGCGATCGATGTCCTCGGTGGAGCTGTAGACGTTGAAGGAGGCCCGCCCGGTGGCGGTCTCCCCCAGCCGCTCGTGCAGCGGCTGCGTGCAGTGGTGACCGGCGCGGATGGCCACGGCTTCACGGTCGAGCAGCGTGGCCACGTCGTGGGCGTGCGCCTCGGGCAGGGTGAAGGTGACGATGCCGGCACGCTCGGCCGCATCCTGCGGACCATGGATGCGGATGCCGGGCACCTCACGCGGGAGCACGTCGAGGGCGTAGGCCGTGAGGGCTTCCTCATGCGCAGCCACGTTCTCCATGCCCAGCGCGCTGAGATAGTCCACCGCGGCGCCCAGTCCGATGGCCGATGACACCGCGGGCGTGCCCGCCTCGAACTTGTAGGGAATCTCGTTGAAGGTCGTGTGTCGCAGGTGCACCGAGCTGATCATGTCGCCACCGCTCATGAAGGGCGGCATCTCCTCGAGCAGCTCGCGCCGGGCCCAGAGCGCGCCGGAGCCGGCCGAGGCCAGCATCTTGTGGCCGCTGAAGGCGTAGAAGTCGGCGCCGATGTCCTGCACGTCGACCGGCAGATGGGGCACGGCCTGGGCACCGTCGACGAGCACCAGCGCACCCGCGTCGTGGGCCTGCGCGACCATGGTCTTGGCGTCGTTGAGCGTGCCCAGCGCGTTGGACTTGTGCGTGAACGCAACCAGCTTGGGCCTCGTCCGCAGCAGCACCTCCCAGCTGTCCATGATCAGCCGGCCCTCGGCGTCGAAGGGCACGAACTCGAGGTCCGCGTCCTTGGCCTGGGCCAGGATCTGCCAGGGCACGAGGTTGGAGTGGTGCTCCATCTCGGTGAGCACGATGGCGTCGGTGCGCCCGACGTTCATCCAGCCCCAGGTATGCGCCACGAGGTTGATGGCCTCGGTGGCGTTGCGCACGAAGACGATCTCGTGCGGGTCGGGGGCGTTGATGAAGCGGGCGACCTTCTCGCGCGCACCCTCGTAGGCCGCCGTGGCCTCCTCGCCGATGGTGTAGATGGCGCGATGGACGTTGGCGCTGAACCGTTCGTCGTAGGCGCTTGCCGCCTCGGTGACCACGCGCGGCTTCAGCGCCGTGGCCGCACTATCGAGGTAAGCCAGGCGCCGGCCATGGAACTCCCGCTCGAAGATGGGGAAGTCCCGGCGGATGACCTCGGGATCGAAGGGGGCAGGGGCGTTCATGGGTGTCGCGTCGGCGTCACCGGCCGGAGCCGATCGGACCTAGTCCTCCTGCTCCTCGAGATGCTCGATCTCGGGGTCTTCGTCGAGCGCGTCGGTGGCGAAGCCGGCCTCCTGGAGGATGGGCGCGTAGCCCTCGTCCTCCAGGCGCAGCGCGAGGTCCTTGCCGCCACTGGCGATGATCCGGCCGTGGGCCAGAACGTGCACGTGATCGGGCTTGATGTAGTTGAGCAGGCGCTGGTAGTGGGTGATGAGCAGCACGCCCAGGTCCGGGTTCAGCTGCGCGTTGACACCTTCGGCCACGATGCGCAGAGCATCGATGTCGAGGCCGGAGTCGGTCTCGTCGAGGATCGCGAACTCGGGCTCCAGGATGGCCATCTGCAGCATCTCGAGGCGCTTCTTCTCACCACCGCTGAAGCCTTCGTTGACGTAGCGGCCGGCGAACGAGTCGTCGAGATGGAGCAGCTCCATCTTCTCGCGCATCAGCTTTCGGAACTCGCCCATCTTGATGCCGCCCTTGGTGGCATCGCTGGGGTCGATCTCACCGTCGCCCTCATCGAGGCCCCGGCGGCGGGCGTTGAGCGCGGTGCGCAGGAACGAAGCCACCGACAGGCCGGGCACGGCGGTCGGGTACTGGAAGGCCAGGAAGAGGCCCAGGCGGGCGCGCTTGTCGGCGCTGAGCTCGAGCACGTTGATGCCCTTCCAGATGACCTCACCGCCGGTGATCTGGTAGGAGGGGTGCCCCATCAGCGCGTAGGCCAGCGTGGTCTTGCCGGAGCCGTTGCGGCCCATGATGGCGTGGACCTCGCCCTTGCCCACCTCGAGGTTGATGCCGCGCAGGATCTCGATGTCCGGGTTGGCGGCGGGCACCACGTGGAGGTCGCGGATGACCAACTGGCGATCGTCAGCCGCGGCTTCGGTCTGAGCGGCGGGCAGGGTGGCGGTGTCATTGGTCATGGCTGGGCGACGGGCTCCTTGGTGCTCCGCTCGGCGAGCGGCTTGACGGCCACGAGGGCCGGTTCGGAATGGGCTGGATGGCCGGGCGCGGGCGCGGCGAGCTCTTCCAGGGCCATGGAATCGAGGGCCACGACGATGGCGTCACGGACGCGCTGCCAGAGGCGCTCGACGTTGCAGAAGCCGGCACGTGTGCACGTCTCGGCGTGGTGGGGATCATCACTGGCGCAGATCATGGGAGCGATGGGGCCCTCCAGCGCGGTGATGACCTCGCTCATGCGGATCTCGGCGGGCGGGCGCGACAGCTCGTAGCCGCCGCGGGCACCGCGCGTGCTGGTGACCAGGTCGGCCTCGCGCAGGCTCACCACCAGCTGCTCCAGGTAGGGACGGGGCAGGGCTTCGTGGTCGGCCATCTCGCTGAGGCTGACCGGGCCCGAGCCGTAGTGGCGGGCGAGCTCCACCATGAGGCGCACGCCATACTCCCCACGCGTGGAGAAATGAAGGGCTCCCGAGGACGGGACGGTGGTGCTCACGATGCTCGCGCTGATCTCCAGGTCACCGGGCGGGTCTGGGGGCCGGAGGTCGCTGGACCCCCGAGGCACGCACGCCCGGCAATTCCGACTGATTTCGTCAGGATTAAGTCTAGTGCCGCCGCGCGGTAGCGTCAACGAGGCCGGCGCTGCCGTTCCCCTGCGCGGCGCTCGTCACCGCGGCGCTTGTCACCGCGGCGCTCGTCGCTTTCTAGTCTCTATGAGGGTTGTCGAGCCGGGCGGTGGTCGCGGGGCGGATGAGGTAGCGCGTCTCACGTCTCTATGTGCCTCCGCATGGGAGGACCAGGCTGATGGGTGACAGCGGCGGCCCAAGTCAGATGAGGGTCGTCAGGCGACCAGGCTAGAAGGGGGGCCTGCCGCTCGGAACGGCTCCTGGCGCGTGAGCATGTACCAGATGGCGGTGGCCAGCTCGCGAGCGAGCTCCACCCGTGCCACCTGGCTGCCCCGCTGCTTGCCGAGCCGGCGCTTGGTGCGCTCGTACTTGGACCGATACCTGGGATGACCGGCCGCGTGGACCGCGGCCTCGACGAGTGCCCAGCGCAGGTACTTCGGGCCGGTCTTGGCCAGCGCACCCCGCCGGTCGGTCTCGCCCGACTGGTAGACCCGGGGACAGAGCCCGGTGTAGCCGACGAGCCGCTTGGCGCTCGCGAAGCGGCCGACGTCGCCGATCTCCGCGGCGATGGTGTAGGCGAGGATGGGCCCGACCCCGGGCACCGTCCGCAGCAGCGGCACGTACTCGTGGTCGGCTCCGAGCTTCGCGAGCTCGGCCTCGCAGCCACGGATCTCGGCCTCGAGCGCATCGAGCCGCGCGAGGCTCCGCTCGAGCGACGTGGCCCAGGGCTCGGGGACCGCGAGGGCCGCGAGCAGCGCCCGACCACGGACGCCGAAGAGGTCCGCTGTCGGCACGGTGTGGCCGAAGGTGATGAGCGTGGCGTGGATCCGGTTCTTGATCGAGGTGCGGTGGCGCACGAGGTACAGCCGGTAGCGGGCACGCTCGCGCTCGGCACGGGTGTCGGGGTCGGGCAGCCAGATCGCGGGCACGAGGTCGCGCCAGGTGAGGATGGCGAGGACCCGCGCGTCGATCCTGTCGGTCTTGGCCGCGAGCCGTGCGAGGCCCTTGGCCCGGGCCGCGTCCGCGATGTGGACCTCCCAACCATGGCGCTCGAGCTCGTCGTGGACGAAGCGGGCGCCGTTCATCGATTCGACGGTCGCGGTCACCGCCGGGCCGAGGCGTTCAGCCAGCGTCCGCAGCGCATCGGCATCGGGATGGACCGCGAGCGTCTCGACCGTCGCCCCGTGCTCGTCGAGCACGTGCACGTCCAGCTTCCTCCGCGACAGGTCCAAGCCGGCGTATGACATCGTTCCGGGCCTCCTGGTGTTGGTTCCTACCGAGAACCCACTTTCTCACCGGCGGGGCCCACTCTTCATAGCAGTCAGATGTCCGCGCTGGCGCCGTTAGACGGCTGGGCTCAGGATCTGGAGCCGGCAAGACGGCCACAGCGAGTCGGACCATTCCCGCGTGGGCGTGGTCCATGCACCGAGGGGCATATCTCAACAGACTTTCGAGGCCGACCACGCCAGCGCGGCTGCCTAACGGTCTCCACGCGGACATATGACCAGGAATCCGGCCTGTGACCAGGAACCTGGCTTGTGATCGGCAGCTTGCCTGGATCCGCGTGCTGCAAGGACGAGGCTTGCATCCGTTCGGTGCTCCAAGGACTTGGCTTGCATCCGTTCGCGAGGTGATCGGAGGCGTCTTCGCCCAGATAACGCCGTTCCGACGACGGCGGCCCGACGACGCGCGGCGCCGGGCGCGGAGAAACGCCCGAGCCGTGGCCCGGGCGCTGGAGACTTCGTGAAGCGCGCGGTCAGCCGCGACCGCCTCCGCGGACGAGGTGGACTACAACTAGACCGGCTGGATCGGCGGCGCCTGCTGCTGCTGTTGCTGCGGGCGCTGGATGACCTTGATCTCGTGGCGGCGGCCCGAGGCTCCGTCGATGACGGCCTTGAGCGTGACCTGTCCTTCCGCCGGGATAGCGATGGGGATGTTGAAGGCCAGGGGCACGAGCATGTCCATGCCGGCCATGCCCGGCGGGCGGCCGGTGGCCAGCTTGGCCTCGAAGCCGATCATGCGCGTGTCGTTGTGCAGCAGCTCGATGGCGACCGTGTGCTGGTCGTCGGTGTAGGCGAAGGGGATACGCACTCCCACCGCGATGCCCAGCATCATGCGATGCGGGAACTGCTGCGGCTGGATGCGGTCCCAGCTGCCGCCCATGAGGTAGAGCTTGCCGTTGACGACCTCGGCCCGGTCGGCCACCAGCAGGTAGTCGACCTCCGGGGTGCGGGTGAGAGTGGCCTCGGCGGCCTCGAGTGCACCCTCGAGCTGGTTCGACGATGCTTCGCCGCCCTCGCCCGAGGGGTTCTCGTTGGTGTCGTTGTCGTTGTCGTTGATGGGATCGGTCACAGTCGTGGGTCGTCCTCTCCAAGTGAGAAGGGTGGGTAGCGGTCGACCATCATGAACAGATACGCGAGCGTGCGCAGCTGCCATCGATAGAAGCCACCGACGATGGTGTAGATGAGGTCTGCCTGCCGTCCGAGGATGAGCACCGGCACCCACACCACGATGATCAGGAACCCAGCCAGGATGCTCAGGGCCCAGAGCACGATGAAGTGCGGGATGAGCACCACCGCTCGCACGATGTGCCCGATGATCGGGATGCCCCAG
>CAYZDQ010000024.1:0-3862 GCA_964476955.1 uncultured Anaerolineaceae bacterium | reverse complement strand
GTGCGGGATGAGCACCACCGCTCGCACGATGTGCCCGATGATCGGGATGCCCCAGTAGCGGGCGATCCTGGCCTCGCGGTCATACGAGATGTTGACCGGATACGCATCCGGCGCGAGTGGGTAGGCGGGCGGTGGCTGCCACATCGGCTCCGGCGGAGTCCCGTACGGCTGTCCCGGTGGTGGCGGAGGCTGCTGCTGGCCGGCCCACGGGTCACCCGGCGGGGCCGCGTAGGGCGGTGGTGGCAGCTGGCCGGGCGGGGGCACCTGGCCCTGCGGCGGATAGGCGGGTGGTGGCTGCTGGCCGGGCGGCATCTGCTCGGGCGGCGGCTGGGCGCCGGGCGGCATCTGCTCAGGCGGCGGCTGCTGGCCGGGCGCACGCGGATCCTGCGGCGTGGCGGGGCCCTGGGTTTCCCACGTCATGTCACAACCTCATCCTTGGTTGACAGGCAGGGCAAGCCTACACGCATCCCCCGCCCTGACGCAGGCGGTACGAATCACCGACCCGACGGTCAGGACCCTACAACCCGAAGCGCTCGATGGCCTCCGCCGCGAGGACCCGTCCGATGGCCAGCGAGGATGTCGCCGCCGGTGAAGGCGCGTTGAACACGTGCAGCACACGCTCGGAGCCGCCAAGCATGAAGTCGTCGACCATCGAACCGTCGGCTTGCAGCGCCTGCGCCCGCACCCCTGACGGCCCGAAGACCAGGTGCGAGGAGCTCAGGGCCGGCACGAATGCCCGCAGGTCGGCGAGAAAGGCACGCTTGGACCAGTCGCGCCACATCTCCATGGCGCCGACCCGCCAGAACTTGCCGGCCAGCGCCCGGAAGCCGGGGTAGGTCAACGTCTCGAACAGGTCGCGCGGCGAGATGTCGAAGCGGCCGTAGCCTTCGCGGGCAGTGGCCAGCACCGCGTTGGGCCCGGCCAGCACGCTACCGTCGATGCGCTTGGTGAGGTGCACGCCCAGGAACGGGAAGGCCGGATCGGGCACGGGGTAGATGAGCCCGCGCACGAGGTGCTGTGCCTCCGGCTTGAGCGTGTAGTAGTCGCCGCGGAAGGGCACGATGCGCGGGCGTTCCTCGTCGGCCTCGTCGGTCATGGCCGCCACCCGGTCGGCCTGCAGGCCGGCACAAGCGATGACTCGCCGAGCCACCACGTCACCGCGGCTCGTGCCGATGACCATCTCGTCGCCGCGCTGCTCGATGGACGTGACCTCGCGACGTGTCTCGATCTCAGCCCCACGCTCCGCCACGTCGTGGGCGAAGGCTCGCGACACCGCCAGGAAGTCGACGATGCCCGTGCCCGGGCTCCACAGTGCCTTGATCCCGACGGCGTGAGGCTCGAGCTCGCGGATGCGCTCGGGGCCCACCTCCTCCAGCCCTGGTACCTCGTTGGCCAGCGCTCGCTGCTTGAGGTCCTCGAGGCGACCGAGCTCCGACTCGTCGAGTGCGATGACAAGCTTGCCGGTGTGCTCGACCGCCACGCCATGGGCCTCGCAATAGGCCTCCAGGTCGGCTTTGCCCTCACGGCACAGTCGAGCCTTGAGCGAGCCCGGCTGGTAGTAGAGCCCGGCATGCAGCACACCGCTGTTGTGGCCGGTCTGGTGCGAGGCCACGGTGGCCTCCTTCTCCAGCAGCGCCACGCGCAGATCGGGCTTCTGCTCCAACAGCCGCAGCGCCGTGGCCAGGCCGATGATGCCGGCGCCGATGATGGCGACGTCGGCGCGTTGCGCTCCCGCGTCGCTCACATGCCACTCCACTCGCGGATGGCTCGAGCCAGGGCCGAATTGTCATCGTCACCGTGGCCGCGCGCCACCAGGCCCGCCTCGATCTGTGCGGCCATGGCCGAGATGGGCAGGGCCGCGCCTACCTCACGCGCCTGCTCGAGGGCGATATGCAAATCCTTGAGGTGGAGGGCGATGCGGAAGCCCAGGGGATACTCATCGTCGATCATGCGACCCGCGCGGTTCTGCAGCACCCACGACCCGGCCGCGCCACCGGCCAGTGCCTGCGCCACCTGCTCTGCATCGAGACCTGACTTCATGGCCAGGACCATGCCCTCGGCCACGCCCAGGTAGACGCCCGAGAGGATGACCTGGTTGACGGCCTTGGTCACCTGGCCGGCGCCGACCGGGCCCATGCGCGTGATGGTCTGGCCCATGGCCTCGAGCACCGGCTGCGCCCGCTCCACGTCCTGCTCCGAGCCGCCGGCCATGATCGTGAGTGTGCCTTTCTCGGCACCCTCGGAGCCGCCGGAGACAGGGGCATCGACGAAGCCCACGCCGGCCGCGGCCAGACGCTCCGCGAATCCGCGCGTGGCAGCTGGCGAGATCGTCGAGCAGTCGACCACAAGCGAACCCTGGGCCAGACCCTCAGCCAGGCCCCCCTCACCGAAGAGGACCGCCTCGACGTCGGGGGTGTCGGAGACGCAGATGACCACGATCTCGCTGGCCGCCCCCACCGCGGCCGGTCCGACCGCTTCCAGTGCGCCGGAGGCGACGGCTGCTGCGGCCCGGCCGGGCGTGCGGTTCCAGACGGTCAGCGGGAACCCGGCCCGCGCGACGTTGGCGGCCATGGCCGCGCCCATCGTGCCCAAGCCACAGAAGCCGACTCGTGTCTCGCTCATGTTCACTCCCCTCCGGTTGCAGGTGAGCCCCGCCGTTTCCGACGAGGCTCACGCGTGGTTGCGATGTGGCGGTGCGTGCCGCCGCGCGACGCGATCAGCGACTACTGCCGAAGATGCGAAGCATGAACAGGAACAGGTTGATGAAGTCGAGATAGAGCATCAACGCGCCCATGACCGTGGCCGAGTCCTTGTTGATGTTGGGCATGGCGCCGTTCTTCAGCCGCTGCACGTCCCAGGCGGTGAGTCCCGTGAAGATGATCACGCCGATGACGCCGATCGCCAGGTTCATGAGGCTGCTGCCGGAGAAGAAGAACAGCTGCACGAACATGACCACGATGAGGCCGATCAGGCCCATGAAGAGGATACCGCCGAGGCTGGTCAGGTCACGCTTGGTGGCGTAGCCGTAGAGGGCCGCGCCACCGAAGATGGCTGCCGCGCCGAGGAAGGCCGAGACCACGCCGGCCATGCCGCTGGCGGAGATGTTGCCGGGCGCGGTGGGGTCGTAGGTGAAGTTGAAGACGATGACGCCCAGGACCAGGCCCATCAGCAGCGCGTACACGAAGAACAGGCCCAGGGCCACGACCGACGAGATGCGGTTGATCAGGAACATGATCCCGAAGACCAGGCCGAGCTGGCCGATGAGCAGGAAGAGCCAGTAGTCGGTGACCGTCTCCAGCAGGGTGGGACTGTTCATCACGAACACGGCCGAGATGGCGCTCAGCAGGACGCCCACGAACATCCACACGAAGCTGCCGGTGAGGAAGCCTTCGCGCGGGGGGCTGGACTCGATGACGCCGCCGAGCGTCTCGACGGTCTTGTCTCGTTCCGACGTCGCGGCCGGGGCCTGACTACGGTTGTAGGGGTCGTTGTCGCGTGACTGCACGGTCGTTCGTTTCCTTTCGCAGTGGCCTGTGCAGGCCGGATGAGCATCCGATTCTAGCGAGGCCGCCGAATCTGCCTAGCTTCGGACCTTCGTGGTGGTCGTCCCCAGTGCTCGTTCCGCGAGCCGCGCCAGTACCCACAGCAGGTCCGCCAGGCGGTTGAGATACGGCATCAGCCAGGCGCCCGGGACCAGGCGCTGGCGGTCGAGCGTGATGACCCAGCGCTCCGCACGGCGCACTATCGCCCGGGCGAGCTCGAGCGCAGCCGAGAGGCGGTCGGCACCGGGCACGGTGAACTCGCGCGGCATCTCCACGCCCGCCTCGGCCTCGCTGAGCAGCCCCTCGAGGCGCTGGAGCAT
>CAYZDQ010000023.1:0-12653 GCA_964476955.1 uncultured Anaerolineaceae bacterium | reverse complement strand
GGACCAGATCCTGCCTCGCACGACCCGTCAACCAAGTTCAGACGCGGGACACTAGCCGAGTCGCCGGACGTCCCCGGAAGCGCCCCGCCGCCCACGGTCGGCGGCGCGCTTCTGTCAGATGTCCGCCTGGTGACCCTTAGCTCGATGCGCCACTCGCGGGATGTGCATCAGCATGCACCCACGCCGACCACGGGCGCATATCGGATGTATACCTGCATGGTCATGCAGGCCGAGTTGCCCGGCGACGGTCTAGGGTCGCCCTGGCGCGACATCTGACGAGGAAGCCAGGCGTGGGGCAGCGCCCCAGGCCAAGAGCGGTTCCGCTTCGCTCGGGCAGTGCCCCAGGCCAGGCGCGGAACATCGCCGGCCGCCCCGCCCTTTCCGGTGTCGGCTTCCCGCTGCCGCCGGGCTCAGGTGCGCAGGATCTCCTCGGTGACCTCGTCGGCGATGGCCTCGAAGTGCGGCTCCGTGCGCTCACGCTTGGTGATCTCGATGTCATCAGCGCGTTCGAGCACGCCCATCCGTCCCTGCTCCACGAGCGCCCGATCCACCGCTCCCAGCGAGCCTGCGAAGGTGGTCCAGGTGGGTACGCCCAGCACCGCCGCCTCTCGGTTCATGGTGCCGCCGGCGCTGACCACCGCATCGGCCGCCCACACCAGCGACGGTCCGTCGACGGGCCGCTCCGGGATGGTCACCCCGGCTGCCCCGGCGAACGACTCGGCCTGCTCCGGCGTCCGTGGCAGCAGCACCAACTGGACCTCGGAGTCCAGCAGTCGCGTGACCACATCGTCGAAGACGGTGTTCTCGATGCCACGGTGGTACAGGCTCATGGTGGCCGGCGGGCGCAGCACCACGATCGGTCGTTCGCGGTCGAGGCCCAGCTCGGCGTAGACCGAGTCGTCGGGCGCGAAGTCCGCCAGCGCCACCTGTTCCTTGAGTCCGTGGTACGGCCGGAAGCGGGCCTCTGACAGCCCGTAGCCGGAGAGTGCGGAGTAGGGGATGACGTCGGGCGTCATGACCTTGCTGGCGAGGCGGAAGTTGATGCGGTGCATACCCGCTGCACCCTCGTAGTCGTGGATGACCGTGCTGTGCACGTGCAGCATGCGCGCTGCGATGGCGAGGTCGTTGGAGCCGTGGCTGACCGCCTGAGTGATGCCCTGGCCGCGACCGAAACGCACCATCGCGCCGGAGCGGCGGACCATGCCCAGGGCCTTGCCTCGGACCGATGCGCCGCCGTGCCGGCCGATGACCGTGTGGCTGATGCCGAAGCGCTCCAGCAGGCCCAGCGTCTGGGCGAAGTCGCGCGCGGTCACGACCGTCTCCACGCCCGCGTCACCCAGGCGGCGGATGACCGGGCGGAAGAAGAGCACGTGCGGGGAGTTGGTCAGGTCGATCCAGACCTTGCGGCTCGTGCTGGCCATCGAACCGCTAGAGGACGTCGACGTTCGTCGGGATGCTCCCCGACGTGCCGTGGCCCAGGCGCTGCCGCACGGCGTTGCGCAGGTCCACCACGAGGTCCGCGTGTTCCACTACGAACGCAAGGTCGACCGCCTTGTGGTCGGTGGCGAGGATCACGCAGTCGGACTCCAGTAACCGCTCCTGCGTCAGCTCGATCGAGGAAAGCCCCTCCTCGGATAGCGTGGGCACGTGCGGGTCGTGATAGGTCACGTCGGCGCCCTCCGCGTGCAGCAGCTCGAGCAACTTCAGGCTGGGACTCTCACGCAGATCACCGACGTCGCCCTTGTAGGCCACGCCCAGCAGCAGCACCTTCGCGTCGCGCACGGCCTTGCCGCGGCCGTTGAGCGAGCGGGTGATGCGTGAGACCGCGTAGTAGGGCATGTTCACGTTGATCCGACCGGCCAGCTCCACGAACTCGCTGTCCATGTCGAACGCGCGTGCCCGCCAGGCCAGGTAGAAGGGGTCGATGGGGATGCAGTGGCCGCCAAGGCCGGGACCCGGCCAGAAGGGCATGAAGCCGAAGGGCTTGGTGGACGCGGCCTCGATGGCCTCCCAGATGTCCACGCCCATGCGATCCGCGAGCATGGCCAGCTCGTTGACGAGCGCGATGTTCACCGCCCGGTAGGTGTTCTCGATGATCTTCGACATCTCCGCCGACTCGGGCGACGACACCGGGTGCACCGTGTCGCAGATGACCGCGTAGAGCGCCTCCGCTCGCGCCGAGCAGGCGGGAGTGAGGCCACCCACGACCTTGGGTGTCTCCTTGATGCCCCAACGGGTGTTGCCTGGATCGACGCGCTCCGGGCTGAAGGCCAGGTACACGTCCTCGCCCACCCTCAGACCGGCCGACTCGAGCATCGGCACGAGGACCTCGCGCGTGGTGCCCGGCCAGGTCGTCGACTCGAGCACGACGAGCGCGCCCGGAGCGAGATTGGCCAGGGTCGTCTCGGTCGCAGCCAGCACGTAGCCGAGGTCGGGCTCGCGGTACTCGCCAAGGGGGGTGGGCACGCAGATGAGCTGTACCCCGCACTCGGCCAGGCGGCCCGCGTCGGTGGTGGCCTCGAAGGCACCTGAGCGCACGATGGCCGACAGCTGTTCCGAGGGGATGTCCTCGATGTAGGACTCGCCGGCGTTGAGCGCGGCGACCTTCTCCTCGACGAGGTCGTAGCCGATGACGTGCAGCCCGGCCTCAGCGAAGGCGGTGGCCAGCGGGAGACCCACGTAGCCCAGCCCGATGACCCCGACGGTGGTGATGGTGGTGGCGTTGTCTGTCACGGCGTCCCGACTCTAGCATCGGCCGCGTCCGAGTCGCGGGGATGGCATCCTTGCGACCATGCCCGGACTCATCCACATCGTCGGCGCACGGCCGAACTTCATCAAGGCTGCTCCCGTCATCGCCGCACTCGCCGCGGCCGAGGCCGAGCAACAGGTCATCCACACCGGCCAGCACTACGACCGGAAGATGTCCGAGGTCTTCTTCGATGAGCTGGGCCTGCCCGAGCCGGACGTCAACCTCGGCGTCGGCTCCGGCTCCCACGGGACCCAGACGGCAGCGCTGTTGGTGGCCCTGGAGAACGCCTTCACCGAGGGTGTGCCCGACCGCGTCGTCGTCTACGGTGACGTCAACTCCACGCTGGCCGCGGCCCTGACCTGCGCCAAGCTGCTCATCCCCGTGGCACACGTCGAGGCCGGCCTGCGCTCCTTCGACGAGACCATGCCGGAGGAGATCAACCGTCGCGTCACCGATCTGCTCAGCGATCCGCTGTTCGTGACCGCCCCGGAAGGGGAGCAGAACCTGGCACGGGAAGGCATCAGCGGCGAGCGCGTCATCTTCGTGGGCAACCCCATGATCGACACGCTTCTGGGGAACCTCGACCGCTTCGACCCCGCGCCGGTGCAGGCGGACCTGGGGGTCGAGTCACCCTATGCCGTGGCCACGCTGCATCGCCCGGCCAACGTGGACACGCTCGAGGCAGCCATGGCGCTGGTGGACGCGCTGCGCGAGGTCACCTCTCGGCTGCCCGTCGTGCTGCCGCTGCACCCGCGCGGCCGAGCGAGGCTGGAAGCGGCCGGGCTCGGCGACGTGTCCGACCTGGTCGTGGTCGAGCCGCTGGGCTACATCGACTTCATCTCGCTGGTACGGGGAGCGGCTGCGGTCATCACCGACTCGGGCGGCATCCAGGAGGAGACGACGGTGCTGGACGTGCCCTGCCTGACGCTGCGGCCCAACACCGAGCGCCCCATCACGCTCACCGCCGGCACCAACCGGCTGGTCACGCCCGACGCCCTCGGAGCCGCGCTTGACGGTGCCTTGGCAGGCGCACAGAAGCGCATCGGTGACGGACCGCCCGGCTGGGACGGCCACGCCGGGGAGCGCATCGCCGCGGCCCTGCTGGCCCTGTGAGCGACTCGTCCCACAAGATGCGCGCGATCCTGCTGCCGTCCTACCAGTGGAACCCATACCAGCGGCTGCTGGCTGAGGCTCTCACGGAGGTCGGTGTCGAGGCCAGCGCCGTCCACGACTGGTCGAAGCGCGCCCCGCTCCTGGGTACCTGGCTGCAGCAAGGCCGGCCGGAGGTGGTTCACATCCACTGGATCCACGAGTTCCTCGGTGGTGGCAATGGCAGGCCCTCGGCCCGCCAGGTGCGCTGGTTCGAGTGGCAGCTGCGACTGCTGAAGGTGCGCGGCGTGCGAATCGTCTGGACCGTCCACAACCTCAAGAGCCACGAGGCGGAAGGTGGCGACGTCAACGACGCAGCCGCCCATCGCGCCATCATCGAGCGGGCCGACGCGATCATCGCCCACTGCGACTACGCCCGCGATGCGCTCATCGAGCTCTACCGACCGAGTGAGGCGGCACGGGCGCGGATGCACGTCCTGGCGCACGGCAGCTACCTGCGGCAATACGACGTCGACGCCGACCAGCTCACCGCGCGGCGCAAGCTGGGCCTGCCCGAGAACGGCACGGTCTTCGCCTTCGTCGGCTCCATCCGGGGCTACAAGAACGTGGGCGAGCTGCTCGATGCCTTCATGAGCGTGGACGAGCTGCGACCGGACGACCGTCTGCTCATCAGCGGCAAGCCGCTGCCCAGGAAGCTGGGCCGGCAGCTGGAGAAGCTGGCCGCGGAGGATCGTCGCATCGTGTTGCAGCTGGACCGGCTGTCGGAGGAGGAGCTGTCACGCACCCTGCGTGCCGCAGACGCGGTCGTGCTGCCCTTCCGCGACATCCTCACCAGCGGCAGCGCAATCCTTGCGCTGAGCCATGGGCGACCGGTCATCGCTCCGGCCATGGGCTGCCTACCGGGCACGCTGCCGACCGACGCCACCTTCCTCTACGACCCCGATGCCGAGGGCGCCCTGGCCGGCGCCATGCGGGCGGCCGCGACGGCGGACCTGGCGGCCATGGGGGCACAGGCTCGCGCGTACGCCGAGACCATCGACTGGCGGCCCATCGCCGAGCAGACCGCGGCGCTCTACCGCGGCTAGCACTCGCGCTCCCGCGACTACCCGCCGCCGGCCTGGTCCGCGGCGATCCGACGCAGCCGGTCGTAGGTCTGGCTGACCTCCGCGGGGAGCACCACGTCCGCCGGTACCCCTTGCTGTGAGGTGCGCAGATCGGCCTCGAAGAACGCATCGGCGCTACCCGCCTGCGGTAGCGCCAGCTCGGAGCTGATCGTGCGCAGGCGCGCCTGGTAGGCCTCGCTGGGCAGGTCGAAGTCGATGAGCGGGAAGCCGTGGTCCTCCACCAGCGCCAGCAGCCGGCCGTTGTAGGCCAGCCACACGTCCAGCCACTGGTCGACGGTCTCGCTGCCGTGGCGTCGTTGCAGGGAGCGGGCCACGACCGCTGGGTGGCGGAACGTGCCCACCATCTCCAATCGCGGCAAGGCCTCGACCCAGCCGTCGATGACGAGCAGGGTGCGCGGCTCCTTCCAGCCCCACAGGGGCAGATCAGCCCGGGCCGCGATGAAGTCGTCTCGGCGCTGGCGCTGGTTCGCGGTCCAGACCACGCGGGCCGGCGGCAGGTGCCAGGCGCCGCCGCTGGTGATGAGCACGTCTTCGTGCAGCTTGATCAGGTCGCCGGGTTCGCGGTGGCCCTTCTCGTTGGAGCCCCCACCCGTGGTGCGTACCGCGCCCAGGGGCAGGCCGGCGGCCTCCAGGCTGCCGGTGAGCGCGCTGGTGCCGCTGCGGTGCATGCCCAGGACCGTGATGACGCGCGGGTCCTCGCCTGGCTTCAGGTTCATCTGGCCCGGCCCCGGGTCGGCCTGGCTCGGCGGCGTCGCAGTGGCAGGCGCCTCGTTCCGTCCGAACAACCCCCGCAGTCGTGCGCTCATGCGTCCCCTCCTGCAGCTATCGTCGCACCGCGAGCAGCGATCTCGCGCAGTTCGAGGTAGACATCCCTGACCTCGTCAGGCATGGGCTCGTTCTGCGGTGGGATGTGCCGCAGCGAGGCCTCGAAGAAGGCATCGTCCCCATCGGGACCGGGTAGGTCCAGCTCCTCGATGAGAGCGGCCAGCCGGGCCTGGTACGCGTCGGCCGGCAGGTCGAAGTCGATGATGGGGAACGGATGCCCGGCATGCAGCTCGAGCAGGCGCCGGCTATAGGCCAGCCACAGATCCAGCCAGGGTTCGATGGTTTCGCTCTCACTCCGCCGCTGGAGTGAGCGGGCTACCGCCAGTGGGTGACGCACGCTGGCCACCATCTCCAGATCGGGGATGGCCTCCGTCCAGCCATCGATGACCAGCAGCGTGCGCGGATCCTTGAAGCCCCAGATCGGCCGACCCAGGCGCTGGCGGATGTAGCGGTCGCGTCGAGCGCGCTGCTCGGCCGACCACTCGACCCGCTCGGGCGGCTTGTGCCAGGCGCCGCCGTTGGTGTTGAGCACGTCCTCGTGCAGCTTCATCAGGTACCTGGACTCGCGGTTGCCCTTCTGGTTCCACTGGCCCTGGCCGCGTACGTCGCCGAGGAACAGCCCCGCCGCCTCCAGGCTGCCCGCGAGCGAGCTGGTGCCGGCGCGGTGCATGCCCAGGATGGCGATCACCCGCTGCGGCCGCCGGCGCAGCACGAAACGGCGCGTCCGGCGCGAGGCACGGCCGATGGAACGCCTGATGCGGGCGTCGAGGGTGGAGGGCTGCGATGGGTTGGTCACGCGGCTTCGCAATCTAGCAAATCTGCGACGATACCGACCATGCCGTCGACAGGTCCGCTCCGCGCCGAGGCCTATCCCGACGCGACCATCGTGCCTTTCACCAAGTTCACGCGCAAGAACGGTCGGCCGGCGTTGCGCATGGGTGTCTTCGACGCACGCGGCCGGGTGGTGCCCGCGAGCCTGCTCACGCGCAGCTTCGGCAAGGTCGGGTTCGCGCCCGAGTTCAGCGCCGATACCCGCGCCGCCGCCCGGCGTGATCCACGCACGGTCGTCTTCGGCGGGCGCCTCTCGCGGCACTTCGGCCACTTCCTGCTCGAGAGCCTGGCCAAGGCCTGGTACGCCCGGCAGCATCCGCAGCTGCCGCTGGCCTGGGCCTGGCCGGCCGATCGTCCCGACCCCGGCTACTCACCGTGGCAGGCGGTGGTGCTGGAGGTGCTGGGCGTCACCAACGAGCCGATCTTCGTGGCCCAGCCGACCCGATTCGAGCAGGTGGTGGTGCCCGACTCGGGCTACCGCATCAAGGATTTCATCGCGCCCGAGCAGGCCGCGTTCCTGGCAGCCTATCCGGCCCAGCCGCGTGATCCCGATCTGCGGGTCTGGCTCTCCCGCTCACGGGTCGACCCGGGGGTGCTGCATGCCCAGCGGCTGGAGGCCGAGTTGGCAGCGGCCGGTTGGACGGTGGCCTATCCCGAGGCGCTGACGCCGGCCCAGCAGCTGACCCTGCTCGCGACGGCGTCGCGCGTGGCGGGGGACGAGGGCTCCGCCTTCCACCTGCTGGCGCTGTTGGTCGATGTGCATGGTCTGCGCGTGGACATCTTCTGCCGCTATCCCGACCGCACGGTGGAGCAGCAGAACGCCAACTACCAGACGATCGCGGACGCTCGCGGGCTCGACCAGCACATGCACGTGATGGCCGACGAGATGTTGCTCGAAGTGCGCTCGACCAAGGTCACCAAGCTGGCTACGACGCTCGCGGGCTATCGCGAGGTCCTCGATCTCCCGCCGCTTCCCGGGCCACCCGCCAGCTCCCTGACGGCGCAGGCGCTGGCTCGCGAACTGGCTGGCACCAGCGGCGCGAGCTCGTACCTGGAGGTGACCGAGCGCGCACCCCTGGGCGTCGACCTCGAGGTGCCGGTGCGGGAGGTGGTAGGCGAGGTCCTCGGCTTCGACCCGCGCGACCGACTCATCGACGGCCTGGTGTCGTACGAGCTGCCGCCCTCGGACTACTTCGAGCACCTGGCCTCAGCGGAGCGCGACTTCGATCTCATCGTGCTGGCCGGCTCGCCCGCTGCCCTGACCGACTGGATCGAGCGCGCCCGCTCCCAGGCACGCTCGGACACCGTCTGGCTCATCAGTGCCGAGCCTGCGATGGTGCCGCCGTCATTAGGTTCGACGCGTCGGGTGGCTGACGGCGGCGAGGTCTGGACCATCGTCGGTGGTCCTGCCGGGGACGAGGCCTAGACGCTCTTCGACTGCCCCTGGTCGGCCGGCTCCGATCCCGCGGCCTGCTCCGCCCCCTCGGCCGTCATGGCGCCCTCGTCGTCGGCCTCGTCGGTCTCATCGGTCTCATCGGCCGTAGCCGTCGCGGGGGCTCCTGCCTTCGCGGCCTCCTCCGCCTCGCGTGCCAACCGGGCCTGGCGACGGGCTCGCTTGAGCTCGGTCTGGCGACGTTTCTCGGACTTGATCTCGTCGACCTCTTCGGCCTTGTCCTCGATCATCTCGTCGAGGGTGCCCTCCTTGCGGGCTTGCTTGATCTGGTCCTGGCTGGCCAGCCCGTGGAGCATCAGCTGCTTGGCCTTGCGCTTCTGCTTGGCTCGCTTGGCTGCATCCTGCTCGTGCATGTCGGCGATCTCTTCGGGGTCGCCGTCGGCCACGATCTTGCCCTTGTCCATGAGGATCGCGCGGTTGCAGAAGGCGGTGATCCAGCTCATGTCGTGGGTCACCATCACGACCGCCTTGGCCGTCTGCAGCACCTCTGCGATGCGCCGACGCGACTTCTCCTTGAACTTGTTGTCACCGGTCTGGAGGACCTCGTCGAGCAGCAGGATGTCCGGGTCGACCGAGGTCGCGATGGAGAAGCCGACGCGGGCCTTCATGCCCGACGAGTAGGTCTTCATGGGCGCGTCGATGAAGGCGCCGATGTTGGCGAAGCGGATGACGCCCGGCGTGATCTCCTCCATCACCTGCTCGTCGATGCCCATGAGCGCTCCGGCGAGGGCGATGTTCTCGCGGCCGGTGAGCTCGTTGTCGAAGCCGGCGTTGAGGCTGAGCAGGGTGGAGATGTGGCCACTGGTCTCGACCATGCCCTCGGTGGGCTGGAGGATGCCGGCCAGCGCCAGCAACGTCGTCGACTTGCCCGAGCCGTTGGCGCCGACGATGCCCACGGCCTCGCCGCGACGGATGGTGAGGTCCACGCCGCGCACGGCCCAGAAGTGGCCCGCGTTGCGGCGGCGCGGGTTCATCAGCTGGGCGAAGGTCGTACGCAGCTTCGTCTTCTTGGTGAAGTTGAGGTTGTAGCGGATGCCAAGGTTCTCGGCGCGGATGGCGACGTCGCCCAGGGGCACGTCGACCTTGAGGCCGAACTCCGATGGGTCGGGCGCCTCGTTCTCCGCTTCGGCGATGGCCGCGAGGGCGTCTTCGTCCATGCGGTCGTCCGCGCGTGAATCGACCTGCTCCTCCACGCCGTCGGGCGCCACTCCGCGTTCGTCCAGGTTGCCAGCCATCACAGCACCTTCGTGAAGGCCGGCTCGAGCCGCTTGAAGATGAGCGTGCCGATGACGATGAAGACGAGACCGCTGGCAAAAATGACGGCCAGCATCTCGAAGTCCGGCGGGACCGCGTCGGTCCACACGAGCGTCTCGCCGATGACCTCGCCGGCCTCGTTGTACTTGTCCTCGCTGGTCAGGTTGCCGTAGACGACCTTGCGGTAGGACTCGATCAGCATCGAGATCGGGTTCATCGAGATGACGCCGAAGAGGATGCCCGTAGGCAGACCCAAGCCACGCTCGACACCCTCTAGGCCGGCCTGCAGGCGCGCGCCACGACCGGCCACCTCCATGAAGGACCAGAGGATGGGGCTGATCCAGAAGAGCAGGCGCATGAAGTGGCCGACCACGATGCCGACGTCACGGTAGAAGACCGTGACCGCGCTGAGGATGAAGGTCCAGCCGAGCACGAAGACGAACTGCACCACCGCGATGAGCGGGATCCACACGACCTGCCAGGTCACGTGGTCGTGATAGGCGAAGAACCACACCACGAGCAGCACGACCATGCCGAAGAGGAAGCTCACGATCTGGCTGAGTGACAGCGTCACCGGCAGGATGATCTTGGGGAAGAGGATCTGCTTGATCAGATTCTCCTTGCCCGTGACCGCGCTGGTAGAGCTGCCGACCGTGGCCGTGAACCACTTGAACGGCACCATGGCGGAGAGCAGGAACAGCGGGAAGTCAGGCGTGGAGCGCTGGAAGATGACCGTCATCACGAGTACGTAGATGAGCATCGTGATGAGCGGATCGAGCACCCACCAGACGTTGCCCAGCACGGTGTTGACGCCGCGCTTCTTGACATCGGCCCGGACCATATAGCCAATCAACCGACGGCGTGACCACACGTCGGTTACAGCGTTACGGATGAGGCCGGCCGGACTCGGCCGATCGTTGCTGCTGCGGAAGGCAGCAGGTGCCTCGTTGACGACTCCCATGAACGCGGGAAAGGGTACCAGTCGCTGGGCGATTCACCGAGGGTGGCACCGGACGATCCTCGTGGGTGGTGCCGGGTGATCCCCATGAGTGGTACCGGCGATCCCCGTGGAGGGCTGTCGCGTCGCGCGATTCCCGGGGGTGCCCGCGGATCTCCGCCGTGCCTGCTCGAGCAGCTCCCGGGGGGGTGCCCGCGGATCTCCGCCGTGCCTGCTCGAGCAGCTCCCTCCCCGGCGCCTTTGCCGTTCAGCGGGCGATCTCGACCGCTGTGGGGGCGCGAACAGCCTCGGATCGCGCCCAGGTCCGTGCTCTTGCCGCTCGGCGGCAGGAAACGACGAATCCTGCCGCTGATAGGGCAGGACCGGGCCGTGGTGGCAGGCGAGACGCGGCCAGCCCGCACCAGCGGGTCACACCCGCCCGTTGCGCGGCAAGCCTGCTCTTGCCATCTCGATCCATGCCCAGGTCATCGATCCCAACGCGGCCATCAGCCCCACCAGGCCCTTGGCGAGGGGCGAGATCGAGGGCGTGTCGCGCCGGGGGCCCGTGCTTCGGGCGACGTGGCTCGGGCATCGCGGCACACCGATAGAATCGGGCTCGTGACCAACCCCTCGACCGCGCCGGTGTTCATCGTCGGTGGCCCGCGCTCCGGCACGACGCTGCTGTCCGCCATGTTGGCCGCGCACTCGGCCTTCGACTGCGGACCCGAGACCCACTTCCTCAGCCGCTGGGCGCGCATGGCCGGCCGCGAGCGTGAACGCATCCTCGATCCGGCCGACTGGCCCGAGCGCGCGACCACCTACGTCTGCAGCCTCTCGCTGGGCAAGAAGCCGATCCACCCGATGTACGGGCTGGAGCGCGAGGAGATCCGTGCCTGGCTGGCAGTGCGACCCCCGTCGTTGGCGGCGATGCTCGAGTCATTGACCGCGCAGCGGGCCGGCCGTGCCGGTGCTCCGCGCTGGGTGGAGAAGACGCCCCGCCACCTGGAGGTGCCGGAGCTCATCACCGAGACCTGGAAGGACGCCCGCATCGTGCGCATCGTGCGCGATCCCCGTGATGCGGCCGTGTCGCTCACGAAGGTGCCCTTCGGTACGCCCTCGCTGCTGACCAACCTGTCCGTGCTGGCGCGCATGAACGAGGCCGCGGCCGACTTCTATCGCGAATCGGCGCTGGCCATGACCGTCCGCTACGAGGACCTCGTGGCCTCGCCCGAGCGCGAGCTGCGCGGCATCTGCGAGTTCGTCGACGTCGAATACGAGCCGGGCATGCTCGAGGACCGCAGCGGTGCCACCGGTGTGGCCGCCGAGCACGAGTGGTGGAAGGGCGACGCCACCGGTCCGCTCGACCGCTCCCGCTCCGGCCGCTGGGCCGCGGAGATGCCGGCGGAGGTACAGCACTACGCCGCGCTCAACCTGGGCTCGATGCTCGAGGAGCACGGCTACGCCGAGGCGGTCCGGCCCAAGAAGGCGCTGGCCATCGTGCCCGCCGGCGATGCCCTCAACGCCAAGTACGACGAGGTGCTGCTGGAGCTGGCCGCGGCCGGGGTGGCGGTCCGCCGGCCGATACCGTCCACCCTCGAGGAGCTGCACCTGCAGGAGCCGTTGGTCTTCTTCGGCGTCGTCGGTCAGCTCGATCCCGATCGCGCCCGGCCAGCTGCGCGACGCGTGGCCGACATCGCCCGCCTGGGGCTGCTGCTGCTGACCCGGCGGCTCCAGGGCCGGCCGGTGGTGTGGGTCCGCCGTCTCTCGCTCATCCGCCGCCACCCCAACGACGGCGGTGAGCGCTTCATCGCGCGCATGCTGCAGGTGCTGGCGGCCTCGGCCGAAGCGGAGGACCTGCCCGGACTCGTGGGCGCGGCGACGGCCGACCGTCCCACCCGCGACAGCAGCGATGACTGACGCACCCGTCTTCGTAGTCGGCGTCGCCCGTTCGGGGACGACGCTGCTGTCAGCCATGCTCTCGGCCCACTCGCGCCTCGATTGCGGACCCGAGTCGCGCTTCTTCGCTCGCTTCCGGCACCTCGACGCGCGGGCCCGTGAGCGGATCCTCGATCCGCTGACCTGGCCCCGGCCGGCGGTCGACTTCATCGCCTCGCTGCGCAACCAGGGCCACCCCATCACCGAGCTCTTCGAGCTGACGCTGCCGGAGATCGGCACCTACCTTTCCGGTCGCCAGCCGTCGGTCGCGGCCATGCTCGAGTCGCTCACCGAGCTGCATGCGCAGCGTGCCGGGGCGCGCCGCTGGATCGAGAAGACGCCGCGGCACCTGCTCATGACGGACACACTGCGGAGGCCCTGGCCGGACGTCTACACCGGCCGTCGCCAGCGCGACGCGCGGGACGTGGCGCTGTC
>CAYZDQ010000022.1:5345-13080 GCA_964476955.1 uncultured Anaerolineaceae bacterium | reverse complement strand
ACGGTTCGTGACCGAAGAGCAAATCGCCGAGATGGGCAAGCGCCTGCCCTGGGGAGCGGGCGTCGCTTATTCGCCACCGAATGGTTGTCTTTCTGGGAGTCCGAGGCTGTCGTATGCTAGACTCGCGGCTCCGATGGCCCTCAGAAGCACCTTCAGGCTGGGGCTGACCGCGCTCAGCTTCTGGCCCTTCATCCCGATCGCTGCGCGCGCGCCTGTCTATGGCCGGCTCGTGGCCGAGTTGGCGATCGACGGACGGGTGCCCTGGTCAAGGAAGGCGATCTTGGGGATCGGAGCGGCGTACGTCCTGTCGCCGATCGACTTCATCCCTGACTTCATCCCCTTCATCAGCCGGGTCGACGACGTCATGGTCACGATCATCGCGCTCGACCTCTTCCTCGAAGGAGTGCCCAGAGAGCTCATGATCGAGAAGATGTATACCCTTGGTATCGACGGCCGTGAGCTGGAGCGCGACATGGAGGCCGCTCGACGCTTCCTCCCGCTGCCCATCCGCACCCTCGCGCGACGACTGCCGGCACTCATGGAAGCCAGTGCCGATGTCGTCAAGACGGAGCTGGAGGCCCGCGGCTATCTCGATACAGCAGAACAGGACAAGGAGGCAATCTCAGCGTGAAGGTCATCCTCACAGCGGATGTCGATCCGCTCGGCAAGAGTGGTGAGCTCAAGGACGTAGCCAACGGCTACGCCCGCAACTACCTCATCCCGCGCAACCTGGCCGTCCCTGCTGCCGGCGGGACCTACCGTGCCTGGCAGCACGACATCGCCAGCCGCGAGGAGCAGCGCAAGAAGGAGCGCGGCGAAGCCGAGATCAACGCACAGCGCATCAGCAGCACCACGCTGACGATGGGCGTGAAGGTGGGCGAGGGCGGCAAGCTCTACGGCTCCATCACGGCCAAGGACATCGCCGATGCGCTCGCGCGCCGTGGCATCGAGATCGACCGCCACAAGATCGACCTCGACGAGCCGCTGCGCCAGCTGGGCACCTACAAGATCGCCATCCGCGTGTACCAGGACATGACCCCCGAGGTCACGGTCGCGGTCGAGCCCAAGGGCTAGAGCGAGGGGCGGTCCCGTCCGCCCCGCGCGGCTTGCCGGGGGCGACATCATGGTGCGGTGACCCGCGCCACCATCCTGCACGTCGATCTCGACGCGTTCTTCGCTGCCGTCGAGCAGCGGGACCGTCCTGAGCTGCGCGGCAAACCCGTCGCCGTCGGAGGCGGTGGTGCCAACGACCGCGGCGTCGTCTCTGCCGCCTCCTACGAGGCGCGCCGCTACGGGGTCCACTCCGCGATGCCGCTGCGCACGGCGGCTCGTCTCTGCCCGGACCTGATCTTCGTACCCGTCGATGGGCGCAAGTACGGCGCGGTCAGCCGCGAGGTCATGACGATCCTTCGCCGCTTCACGCCAGCGGTCGAGCAGATCTCCATCGACGAGGCCTTCCTCGACGTGGCCGGCTCGGAGATCCTACATGGCACGCCGGTGCAGATCGCGCGGGCCATCAAGGGCACCATCGCCACGGAGCTGCGCCTGACCGTGTCAGTCGGCGTGGCCGCCACCAAGCTCGTGGCCAAGGTCGCCTCCGACCTGCAGAAGCCCGACGGCCTGGTCGTCGTCGCGCCCGGCACGGAGGCTGAGTTCCTCGCACCGCTGCCGATCTCGCGCTTGTGGGGCGTGGGAGCCAAGACCGCGGGCGTCCTGTCCGAGTTCGGGGTGCGCACCATCGGCGACCTCGCGGCCCTGCCTGACGATCTGCTTGCGCGCCGGTTCGGCAAGCAGGGGCCGGTCCTCGCCCAGCGGGCACGCGGGATCGATACCTCGCCCGTCTCCGCGGCCGATCCGGCCCGCTCGGTCAGTCATGAGCACACCTTCGACGTCGACACCTCCGACCAGGAGGTCCTCGAGCGCACGCTGCTGGCGCTATCCGAAGGCGTGGCCAGCCGGCTGCGGGCCGGTGGCATCAAGGCGCGCACGATCGCCGTGAAGGTCCGCGACTCCTCGTTCACGACGATCTCGCGCCAGCGCACGCTGGCGGAGCCGACCGATCAGACCGAGGTCGTCTTCGCGGCAGCGCGCGAGCTGGCCCGACCGGAGCTCAAGGGGATCCGTGTGCGTCTGCTCGGTGTCGGTGCGTCGCACCTGGGCGAAGGTGGGCAGATGTCGCTCTTCGCTCCGGGCGACGAGCGGAAGCGCAAGGCCACCAGGGCGGCTGACGCCATCCGCAAGCGCTATGGGTCCAAGGCCATCCGACGAGCGAGGCTGCTCGACAGCCGGGTGGCAGAGCCCTTCGAGCGCGACCCCATGTCCGCGCCGGAGGGTGGCGCTATCGGCCGCGCCCGCGAGGAACGCCCGCCGGACGACTGATCCGATCCGGCTCGCGGTGTGTCACCTGAGGTGGCACGGCGCCGTCCGAACCTCGTGCTACCAAGGCCCCGGGGCTTGACGATAGAACGGATGTTCGATAGCATCCCGGAGCCGCAACAGAACAGATGTTCGACTACCCGGTCCGAACCGTGCCCCTCGGCCGCGTCGCACGCATGAGGAGCCAGCCATGTTCAATCTCAACGCCGCCACTTCGTCCGTCGCCACTGATGGCGCAGGTCGCCCGCGAGAGATCCGTGCTGACGGGCAACGTCTGGCCGTGACCGCACTCGAGTCCGTCCGGGACGAGACCGCCGCCTATCCGCTGGAGACCGGACCTCGGACCGTGTTCGTGGTCAGTGCCGCAGATCACCGCTATCGCCTGGTCCACTTCCTGCGCGATCGCCGCTGGACGGTGGAGCCGCTCGACGCCCGTCACCCGGGCCTGGCCGGCGCGGCGTAGGAACCCGCCAGCCTGTCAGCGTGCCGCTTGCAGGCCCGCGAGCACGTGCGAAAATCGGTTCATGACCGACCTCGATCGCTCCGTCGCCGAGATGACGCTCGGCGGCTTCGCCGAAGCCCTGGCCTCAGAGAAGCCCACTCCTGGAGGTGGCGCTGCGGCCGCGGTGGCTGCAGCGCTGGGCGCCAGCCTCACCTCGATGGTCGTGCGGCTCTCGCTCGATCGGCCCAAGTACGCTGAGCACGCGGCCCTGCACGCCGAGGCGCTCGAACAGTCGGACGCGGCGCGTGTTCGATTCCTGGAGCTGGCGGATGCCGATGCTGCGGCCTACGGCACCTATCGCACTGCACGCAGCATGCCTCATGAGACGGACGCTGAGGAGGACACTCGTGCGGCTGCCACGCGCGCAGCGGCCCGCGGTGCCACGCAGGTCCCGCTCGACGTGGTCAAGACCTGCCACGCACAAGTGGAGCTCGTCGACCGCGTGGTCGGGCGCACCAATCTCTACGTGGGGAGCGACCTGGAAGTGGCAGCACTGCTGCTCGACAGCGCGGCTCGCTGCGCGGCAGCGAACGTCCGCGTGAACCTCGACTCCATCGGGGATGAAGGCTTCGCCGGCGCAGTCAGCGCGGAGCTCGACCAGCGACTGCAGCAGATCCAGAGCACGGCCGACCGCGCGCGAGAACGCGTAGCCAAGGGCACGCTGCGTCGCCCCGAGGGCGAATAGGGCTCAGACGCCTCGCGCGATGTACAGCGCCAGGACCGTGAGCAGGCCCAGCATCGAGCCGCCCAGCGTGTAGGCCCAGGCACCAAGGTCCACGGGCCCCAGGGGCTCACCGGCCGGTGCGTGCGCGCCGTCGTGGTCCGAGTCGTGGCCGTGACCATGACCGGCCTCGTCGGTCGTCGCGTGGGTGATCTCTGCTTCAGGCATACCCGTAGTATCCGGCATCCGCTACGGCTCGAGTGCGTCGGTCACGAGATCCTCGACGGTGAGCGAATCGCTGACGACCGAGTCGGGCAGCGAGCGCATGATCCCAAGGCCTGACTCCCAGGATGATCGGTCCACGCTCCCGAGCCCGTGCTCGGCGGCGTAGTCGCTGGTCCACGAGTCGATGGTGGCTTCGAGGATGGCCAGCTGGGTCACGGGATCCCCGGCCAGCTCCGGCACTCGCTCGAAGGTGGCTTCCAGTCCCAGCTGAGGATCGGCCGAGATGTCCTCCATGGCGCGGATGGTAGCGGCCGTGAAGGCTCGCAGCGCGTCACCCTTGTCCTCGAGCGTGTCCCGTCCGGTGACCAGGCCCGGTCCCGGTAGCGGGGCCACATCAGCCACTCGCAGGACGTCGACCTCGAGACCTTGGAGCCCGAGCTGTACCGGTTCGTTGGTGGCGAAGCCGGTGGCGGCGTCGACCTGTCCGCTGCCCACGGCCACGCCCTGGCCGAAGTCGGGATAGGCCACGATCTCGACATCGTCGGGCGTGAGCCCGGCCGAGCCCAGCAGCGCCTGCAATGCCACCCACGAGGAGCCGTAGCGACCGGGGATGCCGATGGACCTGCCGGCGAGGCCGGGCACGCCATCGACACCGGTCTCCGCGAGCGAGAAGACGACGTTGGGATCGCGTCCGTAGATGGTGGCGCCATAGACCACGGGGATGCCCTGGCTCACGGCCGGGATGACGCTGGTGCCATCGGCCATGCCGATGTCGACGGCACCCCGCGCCAGCAGCGTGACGAGCTCGGGGTCCACCTTGTTCTGAAACGTGACCTCGAGGCCGGCGTCCGCGTAGTAGCCGGCCTGATCGGCCAGGTAGAACTGGGCGAACTGCACGCTGGGGATATAGCCCAGCCCGACCGTCAGGTCGATCGGCTCGGCAGCGGGCGCCTCGTCTGACTGTGCCAGCGCACTGCCGGAAGTCATCAGAGCAAGGCTTGACGCGATCACCAGGGCCATGGTGAGGCGGGGGGTCGGGAGCAGTGGTCGGATCATGACGGAGGGACTTCCTTTCTGGCTCAGTGGTGGGTGCGAACGAGGCGTCGCTCGATGGCGACGACGATCAGATAGAGGGCTACGCCGAGCAGGGCGATGGTGATGAGCGTGGCGAACATCAGGGGGATGTCGAACATGCTGCCGCGGGCGAGGTTGATGAGGACGCCGAGGCCCGACTCACCGCCGGCCCATTCGGCCACGATAGCGCCGACCACGGCGAGCGTGACGCCGACGCGGAAGCTGCCCAGGATCTGGGGCAGGGCCGACGGGATCTCGATGCGTGTCAGCCGTTGTCGCCGGGTGGCGCGGAAGCTGCGCCCGAGCTCGATGAGCTTGGGGTCGACCGAGCGGATGCCGACCATGGTGCCGACGGTGATGGGGAAGAAGCAGATGAGTGCACAGATGAGCACGCGGCTGCCCAGCCCGGTGCCGAACCAGAGCGCGATGAGCGGGGCCAGCGCCAGGATCGGCGTGGCCTGCGCGGCCACGATGTAGGGCGAGAGCATCCGCGCTGCCACACGGGACCGTGCCAGCAGCACGCCCACGAGCACGCCCGCGGTACCGCCGACCGCGAGACCGAGCAGCACCTCGCTGAGCGTCGTCCAGAAGTGCGGGCCGATGGTGCCCTCGGCCCAGCCACTCGCGAAGCGCTCGGTCACCACCAACGGACCAGGCAGGATGTAGGTCGGGTAGTCACCGATGGCCACGATCGCAGCCCAGGCCAGGACGAAGAGCGCGCCGGCGCCGACGACCGGCCCCAGATCGCGCGCGAGCCGGCGCCAGCCAGATGCCGAGGGGGAGGGGGTCGCTGCCGCCACCTGCGGTGTGGCGTCGGTCATGCCGCTGCCTCCGTCGACTCGGCTGCAGCCAGCAGCGAACGGACCTCATCCGCGGCATCGCTGAACATCGCAGCACCACTTCCGGACAGACTGCGCGGTCGAGGTGCATCGACGGGCACGTCCGCCATCACCCGACCCGGTCGCGGCGACATCACCAGCACGCGGTCGGAAAGGAAGACGGCTTCCGAGATGCTGTGCGTGACGAGCACGATGGTCGTGCCGGTCTTGCCCCAGAGCGAGAGCAGCTCGTCGTCCAGTCGCTCTCGCGTCATGGCGTCGAGTGCGCTGAAGGGCTCGTCGAGGAGGAGGATGTCAGGTTCGGGCGCGAGCGCACGCGCGATCGCGGCCCGCTGAGCCATGCCGCCCGACAGCTGGTCCGGGAAGGCGCCTGCGAATGCCTCCAGGCCGGTCAGACGCAAGACCTCCCGAGCTCGCTCCTCGCGCTCGGCGCGACCGACACCAGCCAGCTCCAGGGGGAAGGCCACATTGGTGAGCACGTCGCGCCAGGGCAGCAGGCGCGGCTCCTGGAAGACGAGGCCGATGCGTGGGTCTGGGCCGGCCACGGTGGAGTCGAACGCGAGCACGCTGCCGGCGTCCGGTGCCAGCAGGCCGCTGACGACCCGCAGCAGGGTCGACTTGCCGCAACCATTGGGGCCGACGATGGCCACGATCTCGCGCTCAGCCACACGCAGCTCCAGCCGGTCCAGCACGGACAGGCGCGAGCCGGCGATGTCGAAGCTGCGAGAGATGCCGTGGAGCTCGATGGCGTCCAAGTCGTATGTGACCTCCGGCCACACCAACAGGGCATCATGAAGAGGGTGAGCGCACGTCTCCCGCGATCACGGGTTCGGTCACACTCGAAGAGCGACCGCATGCCGATGGTCCATCGGCGGTCGCCTCTCTCCTTCTTCCATCCGGACTGTAACCGTCGGCTCCCTGCAAGGGGATCCACCGCTGCCATGGACTTGGCGCACGGGTCGTGGGCTGGCGGCTGGGACGCTGAGGTCCCACGGGCCGCCGACCACCGGTAGGGGATTTCACCCGACCCCGAAGGCGAGGCGTGTATGCGTGATGTCACCCGACTATAGCAGTGGGCACCGCGCCCACCCATGGGGCCTTGGTCATGTTAAAGCGGGCCATACGATCGCCTGCACGTTCCGCCGTTCTGGGGCATCCTGTCGGCGGTATGACGAGCCGGACAACCCCAGTCGGCATCCTCGTCATCGCGCTGGTCAGCCTCATCGCCGTTGGCTGCAGCGCGCCGACGACTGCCGTGTTCCAAGCTCTGCTCGACCCCGCCGGGACGGTTGCGTCCTCGCCGGAGGCCGATCCCGCTGCAGACGATGCTGCCCCCGGCAGCGACGCTGCGACGTGGTGGCCGCATCCGGACGGGTACGCGATGGTCCTGCCCGCGGGCTGGTCTGGCGTGGCCGTGGAACGCGACCAGACCGACGATCTCCTCGATGCCGTCGCAGCCACGATGCCTGGTCTCAGCGCGCGTATGGCCGACGTGCTCGATGGCACCAAGACCAGGGTCAGCGCCATCGCCGTCGACACCTCAGCGACCGGTGATGTCGTGCCCGTGCTGGTGGTGCTGGCGCAGCCGACCGACGGCCGCCGAGCACACGCCATCAAGACCGATGTGCGTGAGCGCATCCACGGACTGCCGGGGCTCAGCGGACCGCTTTCGGCGCACGACGTGGTGCTGCCCACGGCCAAGGGCGTCCGCTTCGACTACACCGTCACCGATCCCGACCTCGGTGAGCTGCGTGTCTTCTCGTATCTCTTCCGCTTCGGTCGCACCGCCTACCTGGCGAGCTTCGTCGCTCCCGCAGACGCGGCCGCCGAGGCTGAGGCGGTCTTCTACATCATCGCCGACAGCCTCCGCTTCGGGGTCTAGCCGCCGTACACTTCGCTGCGTGAGCACCGAAGCGGACATCCGCATCCTCGACGTCACCGACGAGTCGACCTTCGGCCTCCTGCCTCCCTGTGCCGATCCCGGCTTCGACCACCGCAGCTGTGACTACTGGGAGGACGAGGTCCGTGGCTCCAAGGCCGCTCGCGCCGCTTGGTGGG
>CAYZDQ010000022.1:0-5335 GCA_964476955.1 uncultured Anaerolineaceae bacterium | reverse complement strand
AGGCCAGCGCCGAAGCCCAAGCCACGCCCAGCTTCGATTAACCCCTTCGCACCCGCGTCAAGCGCCGACGACGGCTTCAATCCCTTCGACCCTGCGGGCGGGAGCGCGTCTGCGACAGCGTTCAACCCCTTCGCACCCCAGCTCGAGGACGAGGGCGACGTCAGCCTCGAGGCGCCTTCGAAGCTGCGGCTGCTCGACCGCGGCCGCGTGGTCTTCGGCTCGTACGCCAAGGTCCTGCTCGTCGGCGATGAGCCGGGTGCGTACGCCCAGTTCGGTCCACTGTCGGCCTACCCTCGCGCCCGCCATGTGCGCGAACTGTACCCGCGGCTGCCGAGCTCACCGCTCCCGGCCGTCATCACCTGCATCTCCACCACCGCCGCTGCGCGTGGCCGCGGACTCGCGAGGGCTCTTGTCGAGGCCGTGGTCGAGGACCTGGCCCAGCGTGGCTTCGCCGCTGTCGAGGCGTACCCCGATCTCACGCTCGGTATCGACCAGGCGTCTGCCGCCGGGCCTGCCTTCTGGATCGCTTGTGCCTTCGAGCTGGCCGCGGAGGACGAGCGCTATCCGGTGATGCGCCGGGAGCTCGGATAGTCTGTATCAAGGTAGCTTGATAGCTACCCACATGTGTCCTTGACGTCTTGGGTAAAGTCGCGTACGCTCGCCGCCGACGCAAACCCATTCGGTCACACCGTGGCCGCGAGTCATCACTCCATCCCCCGGAGGACACATGCCCCGCGCATCGCTTGCTCTGCTTACCCTTGCCTCGATACTGGCCACCACCGCTGGCAGCGTGGCTGCACAGGACGCTGAGGGTCCGCTGACGGTGTACTCCGGCCGCAGCGAATCCCTGGTCGGGCCGGTCATCGAGGCCTTCACCGAGGCCACCGGCATCGAGGCCCAGGTCAAGTACGCCGACACGGCCGAGCTGGCGGCGATCCTGCTAGAGGAGGGGGATCGGTCCCCGGCTGACATCTACTTCGCCCAGGACGCCGGAGCGCTGGGCGCCGTTGCCGACGCGGGACTGCTGGCCTCCCTGCCCGAGGAGCTGCTCGCTCGCGTGCCGGCCGGCTTCAGTGACGCCGACGGTGAGTGGGCCGGCGTCAGCGGCCGAGCCCGTACCGCTGCCTACACGACCAACGCCGAGATCGACCTGCCCGACTCGATCCTGGGTTTCACCGATCCCGAGTGGGCCGGTCGCATCGGTTGGGCGCCGGCCAACGGTTCCTTCCAGTCATTCGTCACCGCGCTGCGCGTGGTGGCAGGCGAGGACGTGGCGCGCGGATGGCTCGAGGGCATCCTCGCCAACGACCCGGTGGCCTACCCCAAGAACACGGCCGCGGTGGAGGGCGTTGCGGCGGGCGAGGTCGATGTCGCCTTCGTCAATCACTACTACCTGCTGCGTCTGTTGGCCGAGCATGGCGAGGACTACCCCGTGGCCCAGTCCTTCTTCACCGGTGGCGACACCGGCTCGCTGGTGAACGTGGCTGGCGTCGGCTTGCTCGAGTCGACCGACCAGCCTGAGGGTGCCCGGGCCTTCGTCGACTACCTGCTCGGCGACGAGGCTCAGCGGTACTTCAGCGAGTCCACCTACGAGTTCCCGCTCATCGAGGGCCTGAGCGCTGATCCACGCCTGCCAGCCATCGACACCATCGAGGCCCCGGACGTCGATCTCTCGGCACTGGCCGACCTGCAGGGCACGGTCGAGCTGCTGCGCGAGGTCGGCGCCATCGACTAAGCCGCGCCGGACATGACCACCGCCACCATCGCACGCACGTCACTGCGCCGTCGCACGAGCGACCGCAGGCGACCGCCGCTGCCACTCCTGGCGCTGGCGGGGCTGGTGGCGCTCGTGGCGCTGGTCCCTGTCGTCTATCTCGCACTGCGCGCGCTCGATGGCGGGATGGATGCGATCGCGCCGCTGGTGCGGGTGCGCACGCTCGAGCTGACGGTATCCACTCTCACGCTCGGCGTCGCCGTCATCGTGGGCTCGGTGGGATTGGGTCTGCCCCTGGCATGGCTCCCGGTGCGTACCGATCTGCCTGCTCGTCGAGTCTGGTCGATCCTGGCCATCGCACCGCTGGCGGTGCCGTCCTACCTGCTGGCCTTCGCCTTCGTCGGCGCCCTGGCTCCGCGCGGCTGGGTCGTTGCCATCCTCGAGCCGCTGGGAATCGAGCACGTGCCCAGCGTGTACGGCTTCGGTGGCACCGTGCTGGTCCTCAGCCTGGCCACGATGCCGTACGTGGTCATCGCCACCCGCGCCGCCCTCGTGCGTCTCGATCCCGCGACAGAGGAAGCGGCCCGATCGCTCGGTGATGGGCCGTGGGCGGCAGCACGTGCAGCCGTCGTGCCCGTGCTGCTGCCAGCGATCGGTGCCGGTGCCTTGCTGGCCTGCCTTTACGCCATCGCCGATTTCGGTGCGGTCTCCATCCTGCGCTACGACACCCTGGCCACGGCTGTCTACTCGCAGTACCGCTTCTCGTTCGATCGGTCCAGCGCAGCGACCCTGGCCCTGCTGCTACTGGCCCTGGCCCTGGTGCTGGTGTGGGCCGAGGGGCGAGTCCGCCGCCGCGCTGCGCTGGCCACCCCCCATGGTCGCCGGCGGGTCACGCGCATCGTGCCCCTCGGGCACTGGCGCTGGCCGGCCCTGGTCTTTGCCGGCACCGTCGCCTTCCTCGCGCTGGGTGTGCCCGTGGTGACCATCGCCCTCTGGCTCGTCGGTCCCCTCGCCGAGGGTCAGGAGCTGGGTCTCGGTCTCGGCGCCCTGCGGGACTCCCTGCTGATCGCCGCCGGTGCAGCCGTGATGGCGGTGGCGCTCGCGCTGCCACTGGCCTGGCTCATCACCCACTTCCCCAGCCGCGCTTCCACAGTCACCGAGCGCCTGCTCTACGTCATCTACGCCATCCCCGGCATCAGCCTCGCGCTGGCCTTCGTGACCTTCACCCTGAACGTCGCGCCGATGCTGTACCAGACGATGTTCGCGCTGGTGCTGGCCATCACGCTGCGCTACCTGGTGCAGCCGGTCGGCGCTCTGCGCGGTCCCACGCTGCAGGTCTCGCCGCGTACGCTCGAGGCGGCCCGCTCGCTGGGCGAGGGCGCGATCGGGGTCCTGCGGACGGTGACGCTGCCCCTGCTGCGACCCGGCGTGGTGGCCGGGGCCATGCTGGTCTCGCTCTCAGCCTTGAAAGAGCTGCCCTTGACCTTGCTGCTGGCGCCCCCCGGCACGAGCACACTCGCGACCGAGCTGTGGGACGCCGCGCGCGAGGCGTTCTATGCGCAGGCTGCGGTGCCAGCAGCGTTGCTGCTGGCGGTCTCGTTCGCCTCGGTCGCACTGCTCGTACGTCGCGGCGAGGTCGAGGCATGAGCGATACCCCCCGCGAGGTGGCCGTTCGTCTGAACGGCGTGAGCAAGGCCTTCGACGGCGTGAAGGCACTCGACGCTGTCAGCCTGGAGCTGCCCGCGGGTACGATGCTTGCCCTTCTCGGCCCATCCGGCTGTGGCAAGACCACGGCGCTCCGGCTCATCTCGGGGTTCGAGCGTCCTGATGCGGGCACGGTCGAGGTGAACGGACGCCGCGTAGCCTCGCCTGCCTCGATGGTGCCTCCCGAACGACGGCGGGTCGGTCTCGTCTTCCAGGACCTGGCGCTCTTCCCGCATCTCTCGGTGCGGGCCAACGTGGCCTACGGCATCCGTCGCGACCCCGACCACCGTGTTCGGGCGGATGAGCTGCTCGAGATGGTGGGGCTCTCCACTGACGCGGAGCGCATGCCCCACGAGCTCTCGGGCGGCATGCAGCAGCGGGTCGCCCTGGCCCGTGCGCTGGCACCCCGTCCGGATGTGCTGCTTCTTGACGAGCCCTTCTCCTCGCTCGACCAGGCCATGCGCACGCAGATCCGGGCAGAGGTACGGCAGATCCTGCGTGAGGCGCGCCAGAGCTCGATCTTCGTGACGCACGACCAGGGCGAAGCGCTCACCATGGCCGACCAGGTCGCGGTCATGACCCGTGGTCGTGTGCTGCAGGTCGCTGCCCCCGAGCTCATCTACGCGGAGCCGGAGACGCCCTACGTGGCCACATTCGTAGGCGTGGCGAACCTTCTGCCCAGCGAGGTCAAGGGCGGCGTGGCCGATACGCGCTTCGGGCCGATCCCGCTCATCGGCAAGCCGGCCCGGCGCTCCGATGGGCATGCGCTATGCCTGCTGCGCCCGGAGCACTTCAGCGTCGAGGAAGCCCCCGACGGGCCAGCCGACGGTGCCGGCTGGGACATCATCGACCGTCGCTTCTCCGGCTCCGAGATCCTGTTCGAGTTGCGGGCGGACGACGGACAGCGACTGTGGGTCGAGGCCGGCGGGCGCGTGCGCCATCTCGGACCGGGTGATCGCGTCACGGTGCGGATGCGCGACATCGAGACGGTGGCCTTCGGTCGCCGGAGCAGCGAGCCTGAGCCCAGAGCGTCGCTCGCGCAGCCGGCGGGCGCAGGGACCGAGTCGAAGCCGTCAGACGCACCGACGAAGGCCTCGCACTGAGCTAGCATCGGAGCCATGGACAACCTCGCCATGGAGAGCTTCGTCGAGTGCGTGCCCAACGTCAGCGAAGGCACCGACACGGACACGCTCGATGCCATCGCCGCGGCTTTCGAGCGTCATGCGGGGGCCTGGCTGCTGGACCGCACCGCCGACCCGGACCACGCGCGCAGCGTCTACACGCTCGCGGGCTATCCCGGTCGGGTCATGGGAGCCATGGAGTCCGCGGTCGAGATCGCCATCGACCGCATCGACATGCGTGCGCACGAGGGTCGGCACCCACGCCTCGGAGCCGTCGATGTCGTCCCCTTCGTGCCCCTGGGCGACACGACCATGGAGCAGTGCATCGCCGGCGCGCGCGCCTTTGCCGAAGGCTTGGCCGACCGCTTCGACCTTCCGGTCTACCTCTACCGGGAAGCCGCTCTCACACCCGTGCGATCCAAGCTGGCCGATGTCCGCCGTCCGGGCTTCGAGGGCCTGGCTCAGGCCATGGCCCGTGAGGGTGGCGAACCCGACTTCGGGCCGCGCCAGCCGCATCCGACGGCCGGGGCCACCGTCGTCGGCGCGCGGCCGTTCCTGGTGGCCTGGAACATCCAGCTCTCGACCACGGACGTGACCGTGGCGCGGCGCATCGCCGGGCGCATCAGGGAGCGAGACGGTGGCCTGGCAGCCGTGCAGGCGCTGGGTATCGACCTGGCCTCCCAGGGTTGCGCCCAGCTCTCGTTGAACATCCTCGACTTCGAACGGACGCCGATGTGGCAGGTGTGGGAAGAGGCCGAGCGGTTGTCGGCGGCCGAAGGTGTGAGCATCCTCGACT
>CAYZDQ010000021.1:12772-13163 GCA_964476955.1 uncultured Anaerolineaceae bacterium | reverse complement strand
GCCGGCGCAGTCTGGCCCAAAGCGACGTCCCGGTGCAGCCTGCGACATCGAGGTCCCCTTATCTCATAGCCCGTCGAACACCCCGTTGGTACCGTGGGCCGCTCGGCACTGGCGCAGGCGCCTGACGGACGGCACGCTACGTCGGATGCAGGACCAGGATCGGACCCGGCTGTGGTATCGCTGGCTGCTCCTGGCCGCCGCGATCGTCGTCGGTGTCGGAGGCGCGCTGGTGCTGTTGGCGCTCATCGGAGTGCCGGCTGCGCTGATGGATCTGCTCTACCTGCCCGGCGAGCCGGACGTGGCCAGTGCCGCCACGCTCTCGTTCGCCATCGGCGTGACCGGCTCGGTGATGGTCGGCTGGGGCGCCTCGATGCTGTACATCTATCTTGAC
>CAYZDQ010000021.1:7701-12762 GCA_964476955.1 uncultured Anaerolineaceae bacterium | reverse complement strand
TCTTGACCCCGCGACGGTCGCGCGACCGCGGATCGCTCGCGCCTTCTGCATCGGCACGCTGGCCTGGTTCCTGCTCGACAGCGCCGTGTCCCTGGCGCTGGGTGCGCTCATCAACGTCCTGGGCAACATCCTGTTCCTGGGCTTGCTGCTGCCGCCGCTGGCCGTGCTCTCGAGCCGCGAAGGCTGAGCGCTACCGCCCTTCCCGGTCGCGCCTGCCGCGGCGCACGAGCGATACACCCTGGACGACGGCAAGCGACATCACGTCGAGCGAGATGAACGCCAGCAGCAACCGCGCACCCCGGGCGGGATGGAGGGCTGCCGCGATCGCCAGCAGGATCGACACCAGCGCATTCACGCCCAGCACCTGCTTGATGCCCGTACGCCAGTCGATGCGCACGGTCTGCCCGAGCACCACCATGGCCCAGCCCACCGTGGCCGCCCCGGCGGCCGCGATGAGGGTTCCCGGCAAGCGCAGGAGCCCGCCCACACGAGCGCGCAGGATGACCAGCAGGGCGCCGCTGATCAGGCAATAGATGGCATCGAGCGCCAGTGACGCGCGAGCGAGTCGTTCTGCTCCCATGGCCCGAGTGTAGGGCTCCGACGCCCGCCACGGCATCGCGTATGCTCGCGCATCTCGAGACGATGGCGGCTTCACAGGAGCGAGGAGCACGATGGATCGGCCCGAACCCAGCTGGACCTCTCCCACCACACGGACGTGGCTGCTGCAGGGGGGCGCCGACAGCGATGGCGCGGTCTTCGAGCAGCGCGTCGAGTACGCGCCTGGCTCACCCTTCCCGCCGACGCACTTCCATCCCTCTCAGACCGAGCTGTTCGAGGTCGAGGCAGGAGCGATGGTCTACGTCGTCGACGGCGCAGAACGGCGGTTGACCGCGGGGGAGACCCTGGAGCTTCCTCCGGGCACGCCACACAAGGCCCGCAACGCCTCGGACTCGGAACCGGCCGTCGTGCGCTGGGAGACGCGGCCGGCGCTGCGCTCGGAGACGTTCTTCCGTACTGCCGCGGCGCTGGGCGAATCCGGCCCGCTCGAGAGCGCGCTGCTGGCCCATACCTACGGAGACGTGTTCCGAGCCAGCGGCCTGCTCGGGCTGGTCATCCCGCTGGGAGCCGGCGTGGCCGGCTTGCTCGGACGGAAGCTGCCGCAGACCGATGTCCCCGAGGTGAAGGAGTCTTAGCCCGCGACACACACGCCCGGGCTTGATTCGCGACACGAGAACGCCCACCCTGAGACGGTGCGCTGCCGTGGCGCACGAGTCGTCATGAGGGGTGACGTAGCCGCATGTCCAGGACGGGACGAACCGTGCTCAAGCCGGTGAGGAGTGCCTTCGTGGCCGCGTTCCTCTCGTTCCTGCTGCCCGGGCTCGGACACGCCTACTTGCGGCGCTGGCTGCGGGCCGCCTTGTGGACGGCCCTGCCCATCGTCGTTCTCGTGGTCGCCGCAGGGGCGGCACTCTCCGTGGACCGGAAGGAGGCGTTGGCCCGGCTCATCGACCCGGACGTGCTGGCGGCCCTCCTGTCCGTGGTCGTGCTCGACGCGATCTATCGCACCCTCGCGCTGCTCGACGCCTGGCGGCTGGCGCGTGACCCGCTGGTCGGGACCAGCACCACCCGGGCAGCCTCGACGCTGGGAGTGCTGGCCATCACGCTGGTGCTGGTTGGCAGCCATCTCGCGGCGGCCATGCCGGTGCGCCTGGCGCAGGAGGTGGTGGGTACGTTCGATGGCGGCGGCGACACCACGGCCATCCCCCCCGTGGACGAGCTCCCGTCCGATCTGCAGGCCATCGTCCGGACCACGGGCGCACCCGCCTCCCCTGGCGACGCGCCCGATCCGTCGATCGTGTCGGCCACGTCCACCCCGAACGCCACGATCGAGCCCTGGGACCGGAGCAAACGCCTGGACATCCTGCTCGTGGGCGTCGACAGCGGGCGACCGGGCGAGAAGACCTATCTGACCGACACCATGATGGTCGTCAGCGTGGACCCGGAGAGCGGGCGCATGGCCCTCATCTCGCTGCCCCGAGACACGGTCAACGTGCCCCTGCCCAGGGGCGCCGACTTCCGCAAGGCACGCGCGGTCTTCGGCAGCACCTACGGCAGCCGCATCAACTCGCTCTACATCACTGCCCGCCTTCGCGACGACCTCTTCCCGGGCAACGATCGCCAGCGCGGCTATCGGGCGCTGATGGGGGCGCTGTCGGAGCTGTACGCCCTCGATATCGAGCACTACGTCTCGGTCGACCTGCGCAGCTTCCGCGGCGCCGTCAACGCCTTCGGCGGCCTCGTCGTCGACGTGCAGCTACCGCTCCTCGATGACCGCTACGCCGCGTCCGACGGGCGCGGGAAGCTGAAGCTGTACCTCCGGCCCGGTTTCCAGCGTCTCAACGGCCAGGATGCGCTGGCCTACGCGCGCTCGCGCAAGTCGACGTCCGACTTCGATCGGGCCGCACGCCAGCAGCTGGTGGTCGATGCGCTGCGTGACCAGGTCGATCTCGAGTCGCTCCTCGAGCCTGGCACCATCCCGCAGCTGCGCCGACAGTTCGAAGAGCACGTGATCACGAACATCCCGGCACGGATGCTGCCGCAGCTGGCGTTGCTGGCGCTGGACCTCGACACGCGCAAACCGAGATCGCTGGTGCTCTCGCCCGACAACGGCTTCGGCGTGACCACGGCCGACTACGACATCGTGCCCAACGTGTCGAAGATCCGGAAGGCGGTGAGGAACGTCTTCAAGACCGGTTCGAAGAAGCGCGCGGCGGAACCAGGTCCGTCGGAGTCGCCGAGTCCGTCGGGGTTGTCGAGTCCGTCGGTGGTGCCGAGCCCTCCTGCGGTGCCGTAGCCCGCAGATCGTCGACGTTGCCCGGCCAGGCCTCGTAGTGGTGCCGGAAGTACATCAGTGGTCTCGAGCGTGGCGGAGGGGCCACCCCGTCCTCGACCGCCGCGATGAGCACCACGTGGTCGCCTGACTCGATGACCTGCTCGATCCGGCACTCGAGCCAGCTGAGGCTATCGGCGTGAAGGATGGGGGCACCGGTCGAGCCTGGCCGCCACGCGATGCCGGCGAAGCGATCGGATACCGGAGTAGCGAAGCGACGCGAGATCTCGGCCCGGTCACCGCGCAGGTAGTTGACCGCGAATCGACCCGCGAGCAACAGGTCCGGCAGCGACTTGCTGCGATGATCCAGGCTGATGAGCAATGAGGGCGGCTCGGCCGAGACGCTCGTCACCGCCCCGACCGTGAGACCACGCGGTTCGCCTGCGGGCCCCAGCGTGGTCACCACCGTTACGGCGGCAGGCGCGGTGCCCATGATGTCGAAGAACGTGCGCTTGTCCATCCGGCTACCTCGTCCGAGAGCCTGCGGGCAACGGCCCGGTGGCATCCCCCGCCGAGCGCGCAGGACCCCGCGTCCTGCGCAGGCGGTCATCGAGCACGACGCGCGCGCCTGCATCGATGAGCAGCCCCAGCAGTCCGATGGCGAGGACGGCCGCGATGAGCTCGTCGTAGGCGAAGCGATCACGCGCGTCAAGGATGAAGTAGCCCAGCCCGGAATCGACGCCCAGCATCTCCGCGGGTACGAGGATGACCCAGGCCAGGCCCGTGGCGACTCGCACGCCGGTGAGCACGTTGGGGCGGACCCCGGGCCAGGTCACGTGACGCAACGTCTCAAGGCGTGTGGCACCGAGGCTGCACGAGACCCGCAACCAGGTCGGGTCGAGGTTGGCCACGCCTGCCTGCGTGTTCATGAGGATCGGCCAGGTCGCACCGACCGCGATGAGGAAGACGACCGGAGCGTTGCCCACGCCCAGGAAGATGATGGCCACCGGGGTCCAGGCCGGCGGGCTGATGTTGCGCATGATCCCCAGCACGCCACCGCTGGTGCGAGCCACCCGGGGTGCGACGCCCAGCAGCAGGCCCAGCGGGATGCCGATGGCCGCCGCCAGCAGCAGCCCCGCGTTGATGCGCACGAGCGAAGCGATCACGTGCTCGGTCAGCTCCCCCTCGATGACGAGACGCCAAAGGGTGGCTAACGCGTCGCCTGGTGCCAACCGGGCCTGGATCGTGCCGGGCTCGGTCAGCAACGCGATGGCCAGCCACCACACCGCGAGCGCGACGAGCAGACCCAGAACGGTGGCGCCGGCACGAGTCGCCAGGCGGCGAGCGGTCATGGCGCGAGCGTTTCCTCCCGAAGAAGGTCCTCGGGCAGATCGAAGACGGATGGACCGCCCAGCGCCTCGATGGCCGCCCGTGCGAAGCGCTCGTCGACGAGCTCGTCATGCACCGTGGCCGCTGATGTCGCGGCCAGGAAGCCGCTGTCGCCCTCGACCACGGTCTGCCCCGCCAGCTCCCATAGCTTCTCGGTGTACGAGGGGAACGGGAACGGCTGGAAGTCGATGCGCTCGGGCGACCAGTCGGGATGCTGGATGGCACCGGTCGGGACGTACTCGTCGTGGTCGTAGTGGGTCAGGGCCCGGTCGATGGCCGGCAGCGGCTGCGGCAGGTAGTCGCCGCCGTCTTTGGACAGGATCTGCGCCGCCTCGGCCCGGTTCGAGTTGGCGTGGTGCTGGGCTCGGGCGACCGCGTTGATGGCGGCCTGGGCCACGGCGGGAGCCCCCTCGGTGAGGTCCTCCTTCATGGTCACCACGCAGCAGGCGTGGTCCAGCCAGACGTCGCCGACGAAGCGCAGCACCTTGCCGATGCCGTTGACTTCCGCCACGGCGTTGAAGGGATCGGCCACGATGTAGCCGGCGATGGCGCCGTTGGCCAGCGCTGGTGGCATGTCCGGCGGTGCCTGCACCACGAGCTTGACGGTCCGATCCTCGACGCGAGCGTCGCCGTTGGTGATGGGCGTGAGGCTGGCCTGCTCGAGGAGCACCTGCAGCACCACGTTGTGGATGGAGTACCAGAAGGGCACGGCCACGGTCGTGCCCGCCAGCTGCTCGACGCTGTCGATGTCGTCCCGCACGGTGAGGGCCGAGCCACCCATGTGGTCCCAGGCCACCACTCGCGCGGGTACGTCACCCGCGAACCGCATCCAGAAGGTCATG
>CAYZDQ010000021.1:0-7691 GCA_964476955.1 uncultured Anaerolineaceae bacterium | reverse complement strand
GGGCTACGTCGATGGCACCTGCCTGGAAGGCCTCGGCCAGCTGCGACCAGCCGCGGTAGAGGGTCGGCTTCTCCACTTCCAGGCCCTCGTCGGCGTAGTAGTCGAGCGCGTGCGCGAGCAGCAGCGGCGAGGCGTCGGTGATGGGCAGGTAGCCCACTCTCAGCTTCCCACCCTCGAGCTCGGCCGAGTGGCGCACGCCCGCGGCAGGGGCGGTTGGACGGGTCGCGCCCAACGCCGCCCGGCTCAGGAGCGAGGAGCCAGCGATGGCGCCCAGACCAGTGGCGCCGGCCAGCTTGAGGACATTGCGACGGGTGTGCCGTCGCGTGAGGAAGTCGGTCATGGGGTCGCTCCTTCGAGCTCGATGGTGTCTGCGGCGATGGACCAGGGCGCACGCTCGGCGCGCTCGGGGGAATGGTCTACGTCGTAGCGGTCGAGGATCTCGTCGTGCAGCCGGGCGATGGCTGCCGGGTCGGCATGATCAGCCACGGTCCAGGTGTGACCGATGGTTCCGGGCGCACCGCTCATGAGCGCCACGCGGTCACCGAGGCGCAGGGCTTCGGCCGCGTCGTGTGTGACCACGATGACCGTCAGCTCCCGGCTGCGTTGCAGCTCCACGAGCCAGTCCTGCAGGCTCGTGCGGGTGGCCGGATCGAGTGCTGCGAACGGTTCGTCCAACAGCAGGATCGGGCGCCCTGTGACCACGAGTCGGGCCACGTTGGCGCGCTGGGCCTGACCGCCCGAGAGCTCGTCGGGGTAGGAGTCGGCCACGCCTGCCAGACCCAGGTCGTCCAGCGTGTGTTCGACGAGGCTGGGCGTGTCGTCCTTGCGATTGGCTGCGAAGCGCAGGCCCAGCCCGACGTTGCCGTGCACGGTCAGCCAGGGCAGCAGGCTTGGCTGCTGGAAGGCGGTGCCGACCGCATGATGGGGATCGAGGCTCTCGCCGACCTCGATGTGGCCCGCGTCGAGTCGCTCGAGTCGCGCGATCGAGCGCAACAGGGTCGACTTGCCGCAGCCACTGGGCCCGAGCAAGACCAGCATCTCGCCGACATGGACATCGAGGCCCACGCCCTCGAACGCGACGTGGTGGTCATGGCCGCGGTCGAAGACCTTCGCGGCCTCGACTACGCGGAGTGCCTGAGCAGCCATCTGAGCAGCACCTCCGTGGGGGCCTGGATGGGCAGGAACGCTGCCTCGCGTTGGCGCCTGGCGGTAGCGCTGCCCGAGAGGTAGCCGCGCCCGCCGGTGGCGGCCAGCTCCAGGTGGACGGCCTGGCCGGCCAGCTCGCTCCAGCGCAGGCGCAGCCGGAGCAGGACGTCGTGTGGCAGGGTCGCATCGGCGATCGAGGCAGCCGCCAGCTCGGCGGCGGTGCGGTCCGCCTCGCCCACAGCGGCACGGACGCGCTCGAGGTCGGGGCGGATGGCCTCACCCTGCGGACCGAGGTTGGCCTCGGCTTCGTCGAGGGCACGACCGGCGATGCCGCTGCAGAAGGCGCCCTGCAGCAGCAGGAAGCGCGCGAGGATGCGCTCCACGAACGCGTTCAGGTCGTCCGCGATGATGAGGGAGCGCGGCACGCGAACACCGACCAGCTTGACCGTCGTGGAGCCGGTGGCGTTGAGCGCGAGCAGCTGCGGAGATGGAGCCGGCTCGAGACCGGCCGCGCCGCCCGGCAGGGCTACCACCAGCGTACGCCCGGGGTCCGTGGCATCCACCGCCGCGGTGACCACGAGGAAGGGTTCGATGAGGTTCGAGGCCCACGGGATGCGACCGTCGAGCACGATCTCGTCGCCGTCGAAACGGTAGGACACCGGCAGTGGTGCGCCGGCGAGCACGTGGGCCGTACCGGCCGCCATGGCCGTGGCGCCGAGCGTGTCAGCGCTCGCGAGTCCGGGCAGGTGCGCACGGACGCCTGCGCCGCCCTGTGCCACATAGTCGATGGTCATGCGATGGGCCCAGGCCGAGAACGCGGTCGAAAGGTCCTCGCGCGCCACCGAGCGGACGAGCTCGATCGACTCCTCGATGCCGGCCTCGGGCAGCCCACGCCGGCCGAGCTCGGCGAGGCCCGCGCGGATGTCAGCATCGCCGCTGTCGACCGCTGCCGCACGCGGGCCGAACCACTCGGCGATCGTGGGATCAGGCACGGTCGTGGGGGCCGCGAGCTCAAGCGCGCACATGACGTGGCGCCTCCTCGATCCGGCCGACCCGGCTGACCGGCGTCTCCACGGCCTCGCGTGCCCGTAGCACCGCGGCCTCGTCCGGGGCCCGGTAGAAGCACAGGCACTTGGTCATGTCCTCGCACACGTACGTGCGCAGGAACGTCGTCTCGAGCACGAGCGCGTACTTCGGCGCGTTCGCCACCTTGCGCGCGAGGTAGGCATCCATCGTGAGGTCGTCGGGGAAGTCCCACTCGACGAGGTAGCCGGCGTCGCCGCGGGCAGCCTTGACCTGCTCGAGCGTCGGCCCCACCAGCCTGACCTCGACCATGTCGAACGGACCCAGGGCGGCCTCGAAGAAGGCGGTCTCCAGGGGTGTCGCCCGGTCATGCTCGACGACCGCGTCGAGACGGCCGGCGTCGGCCCCGATCTGCAGCTCGATGAGCTCGCCCCCGGCTCGGTCGACGGCTGCGTCGATGGCCTCGAAGCGGGCCTCGCGCTCAGGCTCGGAGGGCAGGATGAACTCGGACAGGTACAGGGACATGGGGATCTCCTGGGGAGAGGGAGAGTGGAAGCGCATGGATCCTCGTGCCCGTGGGGCCCGGCCGGTCTAGGAGGCCGGGACGCTCAGCGCGGACACGAGCAGCGCATCGCCATGTTGGCGCTCGACGACCACATCGCGACCCGTGCGACGACGACGCTGGGGCGGCCGGAGTGGTTGCCGTGGTGATGTGCTGTCACGCCCGCAACCTGCGGGGTGATCGAGATGAATGTCAAGTGAATCACTCATGGTTCGATGCAATCGATCACTCGGCCTCGTGCCGCCGTTCGCCGTGCGGGGCCCTCGCCACTTCGGGGGTCCTTTGTCAGGTCCCCGGTGGCCGGCGGCGCCACTAGACTGCCGCCATGACGGAGTTCCCCCACGCTTCGGATTTCGACTCGCTGGTCGAGCTGCTCGATGACGCCGCCGCGCGCTGGCCGTCCGACCGCGTCATGTACGGCCTGCGCACCGACCACGGCCTCGAGTTCGCCTGGTCGGTCCAGGAGATGCAGCGACGCTCGCTACTGGCGGCGTGGCGCCTCCGTGCCATCGGGCTGGAGGCAGGTGAGCGGCTGCTGACGTGGTCGCCGTCGACCCCCAACCTGCCGGCCGTCTACTGGGGCGCCATGCGCGCCGGGGTCGTGGTCGTGCCGGTCGACCTGCGCATGACCAAGGAGGTCGTGGAGCGCATCGCCAGGATCGCCGAGACCGATCGTTTGGCCGTCGATGATGGTTACGACGCGCCCGATCCGACCGACGTCGGCCTCGAGGGCCTGGAGATCCACAAGCTGGCCGAGCTGACCGCCGACCCCGACGACGACTGGCCCGACGACTGGGAGGCGCAGGTTCGCGCCTGGCCACAGCCCGATCGTGACTCGCTCTTCGAGATCCACTTCACCTCGGGCACCACGGCCGCGCCCAAGGGCGTGCTCTTGACCCACGGCACCTTCCTCGCGTCGATGGGCATGTTCACCGACCTCTTCGAGGCCCGGCATCTGCGAACCATCTCCATCCTGCCGCTGTCACACCTGCTGGAGCAGTTCGGCACCCTCTTCACCGGGACGATGCTCGGTGGCGAGGTCGTCTACGTGCGCAACCTGCGTCTCATCTCCGAGGTACTACAAGAGATGCGGGTCAACGTCCTGGTGGCCACCCCGCAGGTACTCGAGCTGGTCTGGAACAGCCTCATGCGCACGGTCAGGAAGCGTCGCCTGGGCCCGGTGTACGTCGAGAACGCCCGAAGGATCGCCCGGCACCTCCCCTATCCGCTTCGTCGGCTACTCTTCCGTCCGATCCATGCCCGCATGGGCGGTGCCCTCGAACTCGTCTTCTCGGCCGGGTCCTACCTGCCGCCGGACCTGCAGGTCGCGTGGGAAGACCTGGGCATCGTGGTCCTCCAGGGCTACGGCTCGACCGAGGTCGGATTCGCGGTGGCCAACACCGAGTGGCATCACCCGCCAGGCCTGGTCGGCCGTCCGCACGCCGATACGGAGGTGCGCATCGACCCCGACACCGGCGAGATCCAGGTCCGGGGCAGCAACGTCTCTCCGGGCTACTGGCGCGACGAGCAGGCGACGCGCGAGTCACGCACCGAGGACGGCTGGTATCGCATGGGCGACACCGGCAGCTGGGCCGAGTCAGGGGACATGCTGCTGTCCGGACGCCTGAAAAACATGATCGTGTTGCCCAACGGCCTGAACGTCTTCCCCGAGGACATGGAGACGGCACTGGCCGCACATGGACTGGGCCACGCCGTCGTGCTCGAGACCGACCCCGGCCGCATCGAGGCGGTGGTGTTGCCGCCGGGCTCCGTGCCCATCGTCCGTGCCGACCAGCAGGCCGCCAACGACCGCGAGCTGGACGACGAACTGCGAGCCGAGATCGATGCCGCGGTCAAGGCCGCCAACGCCGAGCTCTCCACGCACCAGCGCATCGCCGCCTGGCGCCTCTGGCCCGAGCGCGACTTCCCACGGACGCACACGATGAAGATCAAGCGCAATACCGTGCGCGAGTGGGCTGGCGGTGACGCAGCCCTGCAGGTGCGTGAGGCCGAAGAAGACGAGTAGCCGTCTACTTCGAGATCTCGACGGGAGTGCCGACCGTGGCCACCGCGTCGAAGACCGTTTCGGCTCGCTCCGGGTCGTCCGAGCGTCGCTGGGACCAGGTGGTGAAGACGATGGTGTCCTCCAGCGTGGCTACAGCGAACTGCGTATCGGCCACGAAGTTCGTCTGGCCGAAGCCGGACTCGAGGTAGCTCGCCAGCTCGTCGGCCAGGCTCAGAGCCTCACCGCTGCTGGCGGCCTCGTAGATGACCACGAAACCATCGTCGAGATCGGCCAGCTCGGCCCGCCGGATGACACGTGGCACCTGCAGCAGCGGCTCTGGCTCCGAGGGGCGGTACGCGCCGGTCGGGATCTCGAGTCGCTCGCCGATCGAAGCCAGCGCGCCCTCCACGGCTCCGATGGTCAAGGCCACCGTCGTGCCGAAGGAGCGCATCGGCGTGGGCAGCGCCACCTGGTCGGCCTGGACCGTCGGTCGGTCGGGGCTGGTGCAGGCGGCCAGGGCCACGCTGGCCGCCATCAACCAGAACGCCGCTCGCCGTACGTGTGTCACCGTCGGATCAGCCCGGCGGCCAGGTCATGACCCGACCACCGAGGAGGTGGAAGTGGAGGTGGTCCACCGACTGACCGCCGTCGGCGCCGACGTTGGTCACGACGCGATAGCCCGAGTCGGGCAGTCCGGCCTTCGCCGCCAGGTCGGCAGCCACGGCGAACAGGCGACCCAGCAGCTCGGCATCGGTCTCGGTCAGGTCCGCCGCGGAGGCGATGTGCTGCTTGGGGACGATCAGCTGGTGCACCGGCGCGACCGGGTTGACGTCGTCGAAGGCGAGCACGAGCTCATCCTCGTGGACCTTCTGGGACGGGATATCGCCCGCCACGATCTTGCAGAACAGGCAGCTCTCGACGCTCACTGCGATCTCCTCTTGCGTGGCTCAGAAGGTGGGCTTGCTCATCATGAGCCAACCGATGAGGCCGATGGCCGCGGCCATGCCGTAGCTGATGTAGCGCTGACGTCGGGCCCGGGCGCGCCAACGCTCCTTCTCCTCCTCGCTAGCCGCCTCCCTGAGGCCCAGCAGCCGCCGCACGCCAGGTCGCTGGACAAAGAAGGCCACCAGCAGGATGGCCACGTAGATCGAGACGCCCAGCAGCAGCCAGGGCTGCTCGAGGAAGGCGGAACCGAGGATGAGCAGCATGCCCATGCCGGTCGCCGCCACGCCTACCCCGATGATGACCGTGCCGTGGGTCTCGAGCCACATCAGTCCGCGCACGATCCGGCCCTGGTGGCCGCCCACGATGGGCTCGCCGTCCACGCCGCGCGTGCGCATGGTGAAGGGCAGCAGGAAGGCGGGGATGAAGAGCGAGATGGCCAGGATGATGTGGGCGCTCAGCAGGAGCGGGAACCACTCGCTCGGGATCACGGACCAGGGCGCTCCAGGTCGAGGACGACCCAGTCGGTCTCCCCCTCACGTCCGACCACACGCAGGCCGGCCGCAGCGAAGGCGCGTCGCACCTCAGGCTCGCGGTCGATGAAGATGCCCGAGGCCAGGAGGCGACCGCCACTGCCGGGCGTGCCGTCCCCGGGGCGCACGGCCTGCGCCAGCTCCGCCGCGAGCTGCACGAGGATGCTGGCCACGAGGTTGGCCAGCACGAGCTCGAACGGCCCCTCGTCGATGGGCAGGCTGCCCTTGCTGGCTGCGACCGTGACGTCGTTGCGGGCGGCGTTCTCGAGCGTCGACTCGACCGCGATGGGGTCGGTGTCCACGGCCCGCACCGGATCGGCCCCGAGCAGGGCCGCGCCGACCGCGAGGATGCCCGAGCCGGAACCCACGTCGAAGGTGCTGGCGCCGGCCACGATACCCTCGTCGGACCAGCGCTCCAGGCCGAGCAGGCACAGCCGCGTGGTCGGATGCAGGCCGGTCCCGAAGGCCATGCCCGGGTCGAGCGCGATGATGACGTCGTCCGGTGCAGGCTCGTAGTCCCGCCACGTGGGCTTGATGACGATGCGCCGCCCGAGTCGCATGACCGGGAAGTGCTCCTTCCAGGCCGTGGCCCAGTCCTCCTCGTACACCTCGCGTACGCGCAGCTTGCCGATGGGACGCAAGTCGAAGGCGGTGAGATGGCCGAGGTGTTCGCGAGCTTGGGCGATGGCCGAGTCCGCAGCCTTCATGTCGATCCCTGGCAGGTACGCCCGGATGGTGACCGGTGCACCGAGGATGGGCTCTGCCGCGAGGCCCTCCCGCTCGGTGGTGAAGGGCTGCTCCACCGACACACCACCGCTGGCAGCACGCGAGAGGATCTCACTCACGGCCTCCACCGCCTCCTGGTCGCAGTCGATGGCCAGCTCCAGCCAGGTGCCGGCCGCTGATGTGCCTTCGTCGTTCACCGCTGGGCGCTCTCCCGGATCGTCGTTCTCGCTCAGCTGATGGCGTCCTTGATGCGGTCGCCGAGCGAGCGCTTGCCATGCCGCGTACGCGGACCGTCCGCCGGCACCGATTCGCCGTCCACGTTCAGCTCACCCGATTCCACGGCCAGCTCCTCGAGCAGTTCGCGCTGGCGATCGGAAAGCCGCTTGGGCACCTCCACGTCCACGAGCACGTGCAGGTCACCGCGGGTACCGGCGCGACGCAGGTGCGGCACGCCCTTGCCTCGGCGGCGGATCTCCGTGCCCGGCTGCGTGCCCGCCTTGATCTCGATCATCTCCTCACCATCAGGCGTGATGATGGGGATGTCCGCGCCGAGCGCGGCCTGTGTCACCGACAGCATCAGCTCCAGGTACAGCTCGGTGCCGTCGCGCTTGAGCTGCGGGTGCTCCTCCACGTGCGTGACCACGTAGAGATTGCCGGGCGTGCCGCCCCTGAGCGCCGCCTCCCCTTCACCGGTCAAGCAGATCTGGTGGCCTTCGTCGATGCCGGCCGGTACCGTCACGCGCAGGGTGCGCTT
>CAYZDQ010000020.1:0-13259 GCA_964476955.1 uncultured Anaerolineaceae bacterium | reverse complement strand
ATACTCGCTGCCATCGCGCGTCAGCTCCACCACGCGCCCTCCGACTCGCTCCTCGAAGCGAACACCGGACGCTTCGCCGCCGCCGATCGAGTGCGTGGCCAGTGGCCACCAGTCGCCCATGCCAGCGGTGAACACCTGGAAGGCACCCTCGGGTGGCAGGGCCAGCCGGCGCTCCTTGCATACAGGCTCGATGGGCGTCTGGCTGCGCTGGGGCTGGATGCGCTCGGCGTCGCTCACTCCTCGCCGATGTCCTCGTTCCAGACGTCGGGGTAGCGCTTGATGAACTCGGCCATGAGCGCCTTGCACTCTGGCGAATCGAGGTTGATGACCTCCACGCCCCGTGAGCGCAGCTGGTCCTCGCCGCCCATGAAGGTCTCGTTCTCGCCGATGACCACACGTGGGATGCCGTAGAGCAGGATGGCGCCGGTGCACATGTCGCAAGGGGAGAGCGTGGTGTACATCGTGGCCCGCTTGTAGACCGAAGCATGCAGGCGCCCGATGTTCTCCAGGCAGTCGGTCTCACCGTGGCGGATGACCGAGCCCTGCTGCACACGCCGGTTGTGGCCGGAGCCGAGGACCGCCCCATCGGCCACCAGCGCCGCACCCACGGGCACCCCGCCCTCGGCCAGCCCCTGCGCGCCCTCGTCGATGGCGATCTTCATGAAATCGTGGTCGTCCACAGCTCCTCCTCAGGTCGGTCGTCAGGACCGACGATACGGTTTCAGGTAGGCACCCGGGTAGGGCACGTTGCGCCCGGACAGGGCCAGGGCCAGGATGACGAAGAGATACGGCAGCGCCAGCATGACCTCGTTGGGGATGTCCTCGAAGCCGGGTGTGATGCGCAGGCGCAGACCGAGCGAGTAGACGGCCGCGAAGATGAGGGCGCCGAGCACGCCCCGGAAGATGCGCCAGCGCCCGAAGATGACGAGAGCGATGACGACCCAGCCTCGGCCGGCGATGATGTCCAGCGTGAACGTGCCCAGCACGGCCAAGGTGATGAAGGCGCCGCCGACGGCCATGAGGGCGCCGCCGATCATGAGCGCGATGTAGCGCACCCGGAAGACGTTGATGCCGGCCACGTCCGCCGCCTCGGGGTTCTCACCGACCGCGCGGATGGACAGGCCCAGTGGCGTCTTCATCAGCACCCACCAGGCCAGTGGCACGACCACGAGGAAGGCGATGTAGGTGAGGCCGTACTGCTCGGCGATGGTGCCGATCGGGCCACCGATGCCCGCGAGCGGATCCCATTCGGACATGGGCTCGATGCGCGGTAGCGAGCCGCCGGTGAAGATCAGGCGGTTGGCGAACTCGGAGACGCCGATGAGCGCGATGGTCAGACCCAGACCGCTGACGTGTTGGTTGGCGCCCAGCGTGACCGTCATCAATGCCATCAGCGCGCCAGCGATGAGGCCCACCACGATCGCTCCCAGCAGGCCGATCCAGGGATCGCCGGTCTGGTAGGCCACCGCGAAGCCGAAGAACGCACCCGCGTACATCGTGCCCTCGACGCCGAGGTTGAGGATGCCCGCGCGTTCGGTGTAGGTCTCACCCACGGTGCCGTACACGAGCGGCGTGGCGTTGCGGAAGGTGGCGGCAAAGATGTCGGCGAAGAACGTCATGTCGGTGGTTCCTCCACCGGCGCCGCGCCTTCGGGTCTGTCAGGCGGCTCCTCCGGTTCCGGCTCGCCTTCGTCGGGTGGGCGATCGTCCTCGCGCGTGGTGCGCCAGCGGTAGATGGCCACGGCGCCGATGACGACCAGCAGCAGCGTGCCCTGCACCACGTCGCCGACCTGGCTCGGGATCTGCAGGCTCCGGACAGCCGAAGAGGCACCTACGCTGAGGTCGCCCAGGAGCAGGCCGGCCAGCAACACGCCGGGCATGGTCAGCCCGCCGAGCATGGCCACCACCACGCCGGTGTAACCGAAGCCCGGCGAGACGCCCTCGGTGAGGCGGAACTGGATACCGGCGACCTCGCTGACCCCGGCGATGCCGGCGATGGCACCGCTGACGAGGGCCACGCGCAGGAGCGTGCGTTCGACCTTGATGCCGGCGAAGCGGGCGCCGTGCGGCGAGAGTCCGACCGCGCGCACGCGCAGACCGGTCGACGTGCGGGACAGCACGTACCAGGCCACCAGGATGAGCACGACCGCGAGCACGAAGCCGAGGTGCAGACGTGAGCGGCCGATGAGCGGGATGAACTCGGACAGCTGCGGGAACTCGGCCGCCTCCGCGATGCGCGGCGACTCGGGGAAGCCGGTCTCGGGATCCTTCCACGGTCCGTGCAGCAGGCCCTGCACCACCAGCAGCGCGACCGGGTTGAGCAGCAGCGTGGTCACGACCTCGTCGATGCCCATCTTCACGCGCAGCAGCGCCGGAACGAGAGCCCAGGCCGCTCCCGCCAGCGCTCCGCCGGCGACCATCAGCGGCAGCACCACGATCGGCGACCAGCCGTGCGCGATCTGGCCGATGCCGGCGGCTGCCACCGCGCCCATGAGCAGCTGACCCTCGACGCCGATGTTCCAGTAGCCGGCACGGAAGGCGATGGCCACAGCGGTGCCCGTGAAGAGGATGGGCGTGGCCTTGTTGAGCGCCTCCAGCAGCGTGAACTCGCGTGTCAGCGGGGTGATGAAGTAGGCCCCGTAGGCCTCGAGCGGGTTGGCCCCGGCGAGCACGAAGGCAGAGCCGGTGACGGCGAGGATGGTGACGATCGCGCCGAAGGCGATCATGCCCGCGCGCCCCAGGCGGTTCTCGGCCATGCGCCGCAGCTCCAGCGTCATGCGCCCCTCTCCACGGCCGCGCCGCCGCGTCCGGCCATGAGCATGCCCAGGTGCTCGGGATCAGCGTCGGCAGCCTCGATGCGGCCGACCACCCGGCCCTCGTAGAGCACCACGATGCGGTCCGAGAGGCTGACCAGCTCGTCGAGGTCCTCCGACATGAGCAGGACCGCGGCACCCTCCGCCCGACGCGCCAGCAGCTCCGCTCGCACGTACTCCGACGCGCCCACGTCGAGGCCGCGCGTGGGCTGGCTGACCACCACGACCTTGGGGTCAAGTGAGAGCACGCGCGCCAGCAGCACCTTCTGGATGTTCCCGCCACTGAGCGTGGCCACGCGGTCGCCGGGACGGGCCTTGATCCCGAAGCGCTCGATGAGCTCTTCAGCGTGGGCCTCGATGCGCCCTCGGTCCAGCCGACCACCCGGAGCGTAGTCGTCGATGTGCTCCATGATCAGGTTGAGCGACACCGGCAGGTCCAGCACGAGGCTCGTGTGGCGGTCCTCGGGGATGCGCCCGACGCCTGCGGCCATGACTTCCTCGGGATCGCTGTCGACCAGCTCGGTGCCGTCGACGGTGACCGAACCGGCGGTCGTGCCGCGCATGCCGCTGAGCACCTCGGCCAACTCGGTCTGGCCGTTGCCGCTCACGCCGGCCACGCCCACGATCTCGCCTTCGTGGACGTCCAGGTCGATCTCGTGGAGGGCGGGCAGGCCGTGGTTGCCACGGGCGCTGAGTCCGCGCACCTGCAATCGGGCCTCGCCGTGGTGCCACAGCGGCTCCTGGCGGTCGACGCCGAAGGTGGGCCGGCCCACCATCATGCGGGCCAGCTCGCGCTCATCGGTGCTCCCTGGCGCGGTGCCCACCATCTGGCCTCGGCGCATGACCGAGACACGGTCGCTGATGGCGCGCACCTCGCCCAGCTTGTGGCTGATGAAGACGACCGACATGCCTTCGTCGATGAGGCGGCGCAGCGTCTCGAAGAGGGCGTCCACCTCCTGCGGTACGAGCACCGCGGTGGGTTCGTCGAGGATGAGCACCCGGCAGTCGCGCGCGAGCGCCTTGACGATCTCCACGCGCTGCTGCTCACCCACCGACAGGTCCTGCACGCGCGCCTCCGGCTGGACCGCGATGCCGAAGCGATCGGCGGCTTCCTCCACCGAGCGACGGGCGGCCTGGAGGTCGAGTCGTGCGCCCGAGGCCCGGCCGAGGATCACGTTCTCGGTGACCGACATCGGCTGGACCAGGCTGAAGTGCTGGGTCACCATGCCCACCCCGGCGGCGATGGCGTCGCGCGGGGAGCCGATGGTGACGGGTGTGCCGTCGACGGCGATGGTGCCGGCATCGGGATGCGTCAGCCCGTAGAGGATGCGCATCAGCGTGGTCTTGCCGGCGCCGTTCTCGCCCAGCAGGGCGTGGACCTCACCCTTGGTCAGGGCCAGGTCCACTGCGTCGTTGGCGACAAGGTCGCCGAAACGCTTGGTGATGCCACGTAGCTCGGCGGCCAGGTCCCCCTGGCCGCCGGTGATGGTCATCGTGATGAGGCTGTCCGGAGCGGGTTACTCGGGGATCACCGAACCTGCCGGGGTGGACTCGTTGATGTCCACGCGGTAGAGGCCGCTGATGATATCGGCCTCCTTGGCCTGCACGGTCTCGAGCAGGTCGGCCGGGACGAGGGCCTCGTTGATCGGAGCCAGCGCGGCGCCACCCTTGGCCACCATGCTGAAGTCCTTGAGGTCCTGGCTGGTGTAGGTGCCGCCGGCGACCTGGCTGACGATGTACTCCACGGTGGGGGTCATGTTCCAGGTCACGCTGGTGACGACGTTGTCGGGGCCATCAGCGGACTGATCGCTCATGTTGCCCACCGCGATAAGGCCTTCCTGCACGGCCGCCTCGATGACACCTGCGCGCTCGGCGTAGAGCACGTCGGCACCGGCATCGACCTGGGCCAGCGCGGCCTCCTTGGCAGACGCGGGGTCGAACCAGCTGTTGATGAAGCTGACCTTGGCCTCGACGTCGGGGTTGACCGACTGCGCGCCCTGGATGAAGGCGTTGCTGATGCGGTTGACCTCGGGCACGGGCACGCCACCGACGATGCCGATGATGTTCGACTCGGTCAGGCCGCCCGCGAGCATGCCGGCGAGGTAGGCCGGCTCATGGATCCAGTTGTCGAAGACGCTGAAGTTGGGGTTGGCCGGACCGCCGCCGGAGCCGAAGACGAAGGCGATGTTGGGGTAGTCGGCCGCCACGCGACGGACCGCTTCCTCGTTGCCGAAGGCGTCGCCGAAGATGATGTCGGGAGCCTCGAGCTCCGAGACCTCCGTGAGCACCAGCTCCATGTCACCGCTGTAGCCGATGTCGTCGACGAAGGTGTACTCGATGCTGCCGGTCGCGGCCTCGGCATTGAGCGCGGTGTGGATGACGCCGTCCCACGGCTCCTCGATCTGTGTGGCGTATGCGCCGAAGACTTTGAGGGGTTCATCCTGGGCCACGACCACGCTGGTGCTCGCGGTTACGGTGAAGGCCAGCAGCGCGGTGGCTGCGAGCGCGGGGCGACGCCTGATCATCCGATAGAACCTCCCTGGTGCCGGTGACAGGCGCACCCGGGCGGGCGATGTCCCGGCCACTCTCGCTCGGCGCATCGTACACGGGCCCGCGCTGGCGAGGTCAAGTGGCCTTGTGGTTGCGATGTGGGCACGTTCCTCGGCGACTGCGGCGTCGGTGACCGGCGTCAGGCGTCAGGCGTCAGGCGTTCGGCAGTGGATGTCCGGCATCAGGTGTTCGGTCTACCGCACGGTCTGGATCGTTGACCGGTTCAGGCGCCGTCGAAGCGTCCCCTGGTGTATCCATCGTTCGGTCGATCGCGCATTCCTGACCACAGGAGTACTCGACCACCTCCCGTGGAGTCGCTCGTGGCGAAACCGAGCGGTCGACCGAACGCCGGCGCGGCTATCCGCTGCCTCGGAAGCTACTGGCTCGGCTAGGTCCGTGGCTGGACCATGAGCTCCACCGTGAATGCCACGGGAGCGGGCTTGCCGTCGGGCATCGTCGCCTCGTCATGCCAGACGGTGAACGCACCGAGCTGGTCGGCCCTCGCGCCTCCCATGCCCTCGAAGATGCCGCTTGCATCGATGATGTAGCCGGTGTCCCAGAAGGCGCCGTCAGGCTGGCCGACGCCGCTGTCGTAGCCGTGCAGCAGCGCGGCCCCTGGCTCGCACGAGACGAGGAGCCCGTCGGCGTCACGCTCGAACATCCCGTCAGAGAGCGTGAAGTACTCGGCCCACCGGATCCAGCCATCCTCGTAGACCGTGGCCGGGATGTCCTCGGCCTTGGAGAGTGCGTAACCAAAGGTCCCGTCCATGTCCCCGTGACCGTCGATCTCCATCGTCCCGACCCAGGAGATGCCAGGGCACGGCTCGGCGCCCCCGTGCCGGTCCATCGTCGCAGTACCTGTCACCGAATCCTGCGCGCTGACCGGCGCGGCAGTGGCCGTCATGGCCAAGGTCGTCAGTGCCATCAATACCTTGCGCATGAGTCTGTCTCCTCGTGACCGTGATGGCTCGCTCACCTCGAACGAGCTTGTCCGTTGCCGGGAGCGTCGCCCCCACCGCTCAACAAGCGCTCACCCGTCGCTCACCCGGTGCTCTCAAGGACGGTCGCGAGCGTCGATCCGGTGGCGCGGATAGACGCGTGCGCGAGAGTCTGGAGTAGCGGGAGGCGATGAGACGCGGCCTGTGCCCTGGCCGCCCTGGACCGCGCTGAGCCACTGGCGAACCCGGCCCGCACGTGAGTTGGGGGAAACGATGCGCAGACTCGCACTTCTGGTGGTTGTTGCACTGGTGCTGCTTCCCGCTGCATCTGCCACAGCGAAACGGGTCGTCAACGAAGGCCACACTGAGTTCCAGGTGCAGGCATACATGGGATCAGACAACTCGGACGGCGGTGCCTGGGCGACCCAAGGGAGCAATGGAGTATCTGCCGGGATCGACTATGACGCCAACTGGTACTGTGCTTCGCCGACCGGCGACCTCGCGTGGGTGAGCATCCATGGCGAGGCGACAGTCGACACCTTCGAGGTTTCGCCCAGGAACGGCAAGACCAAGTTCACGACCGGGAATGCAACGGGCACGTTCATCGGCGGAAACTACGACTATGAGCTTTGCGATGGGACCCAAGGGAGCTGGGATCTCTCTGGCGGGACCATCGAGATCGCGATGGACGGCACAGGTGGGAGCCTCGTGAAGACGAGGGGATCCGAGAGCTGGCATGTCCCTTCAGGCTCGAACTATCACCGCAACGATAGAGGCCTGATGCGGATGGCGAACGGCACCGTGGATGTGCCGGGACTGGATCTCTGGGAAGGGGATGGTTCGATCGGGCGGCATTCCTGGAGCATGCACAGCAACGAGAAGTAGTCGCTTCGTACTCAGAGAGCCGTCGGACAGACTTCTGTCAGGCGGTTCTCTGGTGTCTGCGCCGAGAGCTGCCGGAGACGACGAGCCAGCAGCACCGCGTACATGATGGCGTTGGCGATGTTGTTGACGTCGGCGTTGAGGCGGACCATCAGCTGCGACGTGCGGAAGCGGTCGAAGTTCCCGAACGACATCGTCTGGACCTTGGTGTGCAGGCCGTCGCGCACGTAGAAGGCGGTGCCCTGCGCGAAGAAGACGGCGAAGGCGGCCGTGCCCGCGAGGGTGGCGCCGGCCACGATGGCCAGGACCACCATCCACACGCCGGTGCTCACGATGACGTCGAGCTGCTCGGCCACGAGGCCGTCGTTGATCATGCGCTGCGTCAGCGTGGCCACGCCCACCGAGCACAGGGCCGAGACCATCAGCAGCAGCTGGCTCAGCAGCAGGCGCCCACGGTAGCCGCGGAAGACGAAGAACAGCCGCGTCAGCGAGGCGATGGCGTTCACGTCGGCGAGTCGAGCTGGCGCGGTACCGCGGCGTCCCGACCGTCGGCAAGGGTCGAACTACCGGCGGCGGCCATCAGGGCCGACTCGGTCGGTGTCGAGCCCAGGCCCAGGGCGGCACCCAGCACGGCAGCGGCCGGGGGCTTGAGTCCGGCACGGCGCAGCGTGTCCCACGCAGCCTCGGCGAACACCTCCGCAGGCTCGCCGTCGAGCACGACCCTGCCGCGGTCGAGCACGACCACGCGCGCGAACGTCTCGGCCACGAAGCGCATGTCGTGACTGATGCCGATGACCGTGTGCCCAGCTTGGTGCAGCTCGCGCAGGATCGAAGCCACGAGCTCGACCCCGCGAGCATCCAGCCCGGTCGTGGGCTCGTCCAGCACGAGCACCGCCGTATCCATGACCAGCACCGAGGCCACCGTCAGCAGGCGGCGGCGAGTGTCACCCAGGTCGTCCGGGTGCACGCCCAGGTCGTCGTCCAGGCCCACCTGCCTGAGGGCCTCCTGGGCACGGGCGAAGGCCTCCTCCGCCGACGCGCCCTGCCGCTTGGGGCCGAACTCGACCTCCTCGCGCACGGTGCGGCCGAAGATCTGGCGGTCCGGCCGCTGGAAGCCGAGGCCGACCACACGTGCGAGCTGGGCTACGTGGCGATCGGCGGCATCGGTGCCGCCCACGAGAACGCGCCCGATGCCCGGGCGAAGCAGGCCATTCAGGTGCCGGGCCAGGGTGGTCTTGCCGCTGCCGTTGGCGCCCACCAGCGCCACCGAGGCCCCGGCCGGGATGGTCAGGTCCAGCCCGTCAAGCGCGCGCGTGCCATCGGGGTAGTCGAAGGTGACACCCTCGAGGCGGAGATCGCTCACGACGGCGTCCCCATCGCAGCGTGGTCGAAGCCCGTCTCTGCCAGCCGCCGACGGATTCGCATCTCGGCGGGCTCCTCCACGCCGAAGGCGGTCACCGTCGGATCTGCCAGCACCTCGCGGGGTGCGCCGGCCGCCACGATGTTGCCGGCGGCGACCACCGCCAGCGTGTCGCAGATCGAGGCCAGCGCGTCGGTCCGCTGCTCGGTCATGACCACGGCGGTGCCGGCGTCCGCCACCGCGCGCATCGCCTCCAGCACGAGCTTCAGGCCGGCCGCGTCGAGGTGGGCCACCGGCTCATCGAGCACGAGGTAGCGCGGGCGCATGGCCAGCAAGCCCGCAAGGACGACCAGCTGCTGCTGTCCGCCGGAGAGTCGCGCGGGATCGCGAGCGCCCAGCTCCTCGATACCCAGCAGGCGCAGTGCGGCCTCGCTCCGGGCCACGACCTCGTCGTAGGGCAGGCCCAGGTTCGCCGGGCCGAAGGCGACCTCACCCAGGACCGTCTCTGCGATGAGCGAGAGCTGCCCGGCCGGGTCCTGCAGGCCGGTCACGACCTGCTCCGCCAGGCGATGCATGGGCCAGTTGCTGACATCGGCGCCATCGAGGGTGATGTCACCGCTCACGCGCCCGCCGGTCACGCGCGGCGCCAGGCCTCCGGCCACGAGGCAGAGCGTGGTCTTGCCGGCTTCGGCGGCTCCCACGAGTCCGGTCACGCTGCCTTCCGCCAGCTCGAGGTCCACGGTTCGCAAGGCATCCGTGGTGGTGCCCGGGTAGCGGTACGAGACGCCTTCCAGCCTCAGCACGGCAGCACTCCCGCCACGCGAGCGACCGTGAGAGCCACCAGCCCGAGGAGCACGGCCCAGCGGAAGGTTCGTTGGACAGGGCCATCGTGGGGGATCCACAGGAGCGTGGGCCGGCCGGGGCGAGTGAAGCCGCGTGTCTCCAGGGCCAGCGTGCGGGTCTCCACCTCGCCGATGGCTCCCAGCACCGTCGGTGCCGCCAGCGCGATCACGCCACGGCCGCGCCGCAGCCAGCTGCCCTCGGTGTCAAGGCCGCGAGCACGCTGGGCCTCGGTCACCTCTCGCGCGCGTTCGGCCAACCGGGGGATCATGGCCACGCCGTTGTGGACCACGAACGTGGCCCGGGCAGGCAGGCCGTGGTGCTGCAGGCTGGCTACGAGCTGGGCCGGCCGCGTAGTGCGGTAGAAGAGCACGGCTGCCCCGGCCATGGTCAGGATGCGCACCACCACCTCGGCGGCCAGCGCTGCCCCTTCCGCCATGGTGCCCGGCGAGAAGAGCACGTTGACCAGCACCACGCTGATGCCCAGGGGCAGGGCCAGCAGCAGGCTCAGGCGCAGCACCTCGCGCAACTCGCGGGCGACGGCCGCGGGCAGCAGGACCGCCACCGCCGCCAGCGCTACCGGGCAGACGATCCCGCCGAGCAGCAGCGCGGCGACCATCGTGCCCAGCGCCACCACCAGGCGGGTGAGCGGGTCGAGGTCGGTCCAGGGGCTACGGGCCGTCGGGCTAGCGTTCGGGAGCGGTGGTGTCGTGGTCATCCTCGTCGTCGTTCAGCGGCAGCAGGTACTCGCCCTGCGGGAAACGCGCCTTGGTACGCGTGGCCATGGCCCCAAGGATGAGGTACACGACAAAGTACGTGATGACCTTGTCGACGGGATCGCTGATGAGGCTCTGGCCCAGCACGGCCTGCTGCAGGTCCGCACCCGCCTGCCGGAAGGCGGCGATGACGAAGTCCGCACCGCTGCCGGTGACGCCGCCGAAGAGGCCGGCCGCGATGGGCGCCGCGATGAAGGCCGCCACCACACCGGTGATCACGCCCGCCGCGAGGATGTAGGCCGCGGCCAGGTCTCGTCCCCGCACCAGCAGCACGACCAGGCCGATGGCGGTGCCGACCACGAGGGCCATGGCCACCCAGCCCAAGATCACGAAGGCCGTCTCATCCGCTTTCGGGGCCAGGCTGCTGCCGTCGGCCGCGGCCAGCCAGGCTCGTAGCGCGAGCACGACCATGATCACCACCGCGCCGATCGAGAGCGCGCCGCCGACGAGGAGCTGGCGGCCCGAGCTGCCGCGCCGGGGTCGCAGCCAGCCCCAGCGCGCGAACGTGCCCGCCAGCAGCCCCACCACCACGGCCACGACCGCGAAGGGCACCGCGAAGGGGCTGCCGAAGGGCGGTGGCGCGAGGTAGGTCCAGATGACGTTGGTGAGGAAGCCGGTGGCGGCGCCGGCGAGCGGGCCGGCCAGGGCGGCTACCAGGATGGTGCCGATCGAGTCGAGGTAGATGGGGATCTTCAGTGCGCTGGCCACGGCCGTGCCGAGCACGATGTTGAGGGCCATGGCCACCGGCATCAGCACCAGCGTGCGCGTGTCGAACTGGCGCGTGATCGAGTCCAGCCGGCGCGTCTGGGCGTACTCGATGAGGGCATAGGCGACCACGCCCGCCGGGATCGCCACCACCATCACCAGCGTGAAGGTGTCGAGCGCCTCGTCGAACTCGAGCCCACCGAGCGCGCCCAGTCCGATCACCGCGATGAGCGCGAACACGGCCAGGCCACCGCCTACCCGCAGCCATGTCGCCGGCATACGCACCTCCTCTCCGACCACCCCGCCGTCGCGCGTCAGAGTGCCACGAAACGGGGTCGGTCTGGTTGCTAGCATCAGCCCATCGGCTTCGCGACCATCGGATTCGTCCTGTTCCTGCTGGTCGTCGTGCTCGGCTACTGGCTGCTGCCTCGACGGCTGCGGATGCTCTGGCTGCTCGGCGCCAGCATCCTCTTCTACGCCAGCTGGAACGTGGGCTATGTCCCCGGATTCCTGCTGCTCATCGCCGCCAACTACCTGTTGGGGCTGGCTGCGGCTGGGCGCTACGGCAAGGCCGCGGTCATCACCGCGATCGTGCTCGACCTCGTCGTCCTGGGCGTCTTCAAGTACCTCGACGTCGTGCTCGGCGGCAGCGCTTCGCTCTACACCCAGATCACGGGGGAGCCGGTGGAATGGGGCGGCCTCGGCATCGTCCTGCCGTTGGCCATCAGCTTCGTCACCTTCACGCTCATCGCCTACGTCGTCGATATCTATCGCGGAGCGGCACCGGAGCGTGATCCCTTGCGCTTCGCGGTCTTCATCGCCTTCTTCCCGCGCGTGCTGGCCGGCCCCATCATGCGTGGCAGCCAGTTCCTGCCCCAGACGCGCTTCGACCGTCGCTTCGGCCTGCCGCTGCTGCACATGGCCGTGCCCCTGCTCGTGACGGGGCTGCTGAAGAAGGCCATGGCGGACCAGCTCGGGCCGATCGTACGAGATGGCTTCGTCGACTTCGGCGAGCTTTCGTCGCTGACCCTGCTGGCCATCGCCACCGCCTGGACCTTCCAGCTCTACCTCGACTTCGCCGGCTATACCGACCTGGCCCGTGGCTCTGCCCGGCTGTTGGGCCTGGGCATGCCGCGCAACTTCGAGTGGCCCTATCGCGCGCTGTCCATGGCCGAGTTCTGGCGCCGCTGGCACATGACCCTCGGCGCCTGGCTGCGCGACTACCTCTACTTCCCGCTCGGCGGATCGCGCAAGGGTGGGCCGCGCACCTACCTCAACCTGATGATCACCATGACGCTCTGTGGCCTGTGGCATGGCGCGGGCATGGGCTACGTGGTCTGGGGCGCGCTGCAGGGTGTGGGCCTCTCGGTCAACCGCTGGTGGCGTCGACTGCCCAACCATCCGGTGCTGCCGGTGCTGCTCTCGTGGGCGCTAACCTTCGCCTTCGTGGTCGTCGCGCGGGTGCCCTTCGTGGCGCCCGATCTGAGTGTGGCCGCCGAGTACTACGAGCGCATGCTCATCCCCCACGGGGGCGAGCTGCCGTCGCTGGCGCTGAGCGCCACCCTGGGCGTCCTGATCGTGGGCCAGTGGAGCGGCTGGGTCGACATCGCTCGCCGCCTGGCCCCGCGGCGCTCGGCTCGGCGATGGCTGGCTTATGGTGTGGCCGTGGCCGTCGCGGCGGTGCTGTTGCCGGCGGGTGCGCCAGACTTCATCTACCAACAGTTCTGATGGGATACGAGAACCAGCCGTGATCAAAGCCACCAGCGTCCTGCTCGCCGCCATCCTGCTCCTGGGACCGCTGCTCGTGGTGGAGCTGGGCGTGCGCGCGCTCATCGCCTCCGACCGGCTGCCCTATGCGCCGGCCTCGAGCGAAGCCGCCGACATCGGCATCGCCAACCTCGTTCGCGGCGGTCGGCCGGACGTGCTGGTGCTGGGTACGTCCTCGATCCGCAACGCACTGCGGCCGGACACGCTTGAAGGCCTGGTGGCCGACGAGCTCGGTCGAGAGATCCGGGTCCAGGGCCTGGCCCAGGGTGGGCTGAGCCTGCCCGACCAGGAGCTCATCGTTGCCGGCCTCGCCGATCGGGAGCTGCTGCCCGAGGTGGTGATCCTGGGCCTGACCCCGAGCACGATCACCGGCAAGGGCCTGCGCAACCTGTGGTTCTCGCAGTCGGAGCTTGGCCGGGTCTGGAGCGGATGCGCCGACCTGGAGCCGACCCAGGCTGCCGACTGCCTCATCGGCAGCCGTTCCGCACTGTGGCGTTGGCGCGGCCAGCTCGACCGCATCAGCGAGGCGCTGCAGGAGCCACTCCCGCGCACGTTGCGCACCGAGGGACGGGTGCTGCAGGAGAGCGGCTGGACCGCGGAGGACGGGGTCACCGCCAAGCGGCTCGAGC
>CAYZDQ010000019.1:0-13375 GCA_964476955.1 uncultured Anaerolineaceae bacterium | reverse complement strand
ACCCGGGTCGCGGCAGCCTGCCCGCTCCCCCCCACGAGCCGCTCTCCGAAGACCGGCAGATCGGCCGGGCGTTCGAGACCGGCGATGAACAGCGCGGGCCCCAGCTGGACCGAAGCCGGCAACGTCTGCTCCTCGACGTCGGCGAGGAAGTCGATGCCCAGCGCCACGTGCTCCGCGCCGATGAGCCCGAGCGCGTGCTCGATGTGGTCAAGGAAAGCGTCGATGTCCCCGTCCCCACCCACGAAGTCCCGCATCCCGTTCATGCCCACGAAACCGCCCGACGCGGCCACTGCCTGGAGCTGGTCGTCGCGCAGGTTGCGGGGGTGGTCGTTGACCGCATGGCACGATGAGTGGCTGGCCACGAACGGCCGCGTGGCGATCTCGGCGATGTGGTCGAAGCCGGCGTCGGAAAGGTGGCTGATGTCAACGATCATGCCCAGCTGCTCCATGCGCTCGACCGCGCCCACACCGAGCCTGGTCAGACCGGCGCCGGTGCGGCGCTCACCGAGCCCGTCGGCGAAGGCGTGCGCCGATTCCAGGTCAGCGAAGCCATGCGCACACCCAGCTGCCAGAACGTGTCGATAAGGTCGATGTCGGCGTCGATTGGCTCCATGCCCTCGAAGGCCAGCAGCAGCGCGATACGACCGGCATCGATGGTCTCGCGGAGCCCTGAGGCGGTCGTCACGAGCGTCACGTGCTCGGCGTGGCGGAGAGCCATCTGACGGGCCGACTCGACCGTACGCAGAGCGCGTCGCAGGGCGGCTTCACCGGTGAACCAGTCCTCGGTGTAGACCGGCAGCACCACCAGGTCCAGCTCGCCGGCCTGGAGCTGTGGCAGCCAGAAGTCGCCGAAACGATCATGGTCCCCGTGGTCGCGCGCGAACTGCACGCTGAGCATGAGGTCGTTGTGGCAATCGGCGAAGCGCAGCGTCATCCCTTCGAGGCCTCGCCCACCAGGGCCAGGACACGCTCCGGCGCGTCCGAAGGCGACCACACGAAGGCTTCGGTCATGCGTCCATCCTCGACCGTGACCACGCTGACGCCGCGGATGTCGATGAGCGGCAGCTGCTCGGCCAGCTCCGGGCGAGGATGACCGACCATGCGCCACCGCACCGCCGCACGAGTCCCCTGCTCGAGGATGTCGATGATCTCGCGGTGGTAGTCGGGATAGGCCTCGAAGAGCGCGGCCATGGCGGCAGCGTCCTCGTCGGCGGAACCGAGCGCCGCCGCTCCGTTGAGCTCGATGCTGATGTCGGGAGCGAGGACGGCGCTCATCGCGGCCTCGTCCCGTCGCGTCTCGGCATCGACGTAGGCGCGGTACACCCCAGCCGGTGTCGTGGGTCGGTCCATCACGCCGGCAGCAGGCGGCCGAGACCCGTGACCAGAGAACCGCTGCTGACCTTGGCAGCGTCGTCCGCACCCAGGCGCTCGACGAGCAGTGGACCCAGGGCGGCCAGATCACTCGGTCGCTCGATGCCCGCGATGGTCCCGAGCTGGTCGGGCTGGAGCAGGATGCCGCCGACGATGGGGTCGAGCTGGACGAAGATGTCGGCCACGAAGTCACAGCCAAGGCCCACGTGGTCCGCACCAACGATCGAGACCGCGTGCTCGATGTGGTCGAGGTAGGCCGAGATCTCAGGCGAGTCATCACCGACGAACCCGCCGTAGGCGTTCATGCAGGCGAACCCGCCCGAGTCGACGATGGCCCGCAGCATCGAGTCGGTCAGGTTGCGTGGGTGCCCGTGCACCGCCCGGCAGGACGAGTGGCTGGCCACGAACGGTCGCGTGGCGGTCCGCGCGATGTGCTCGAAGCCCGCGTCGGAGAGATGGCTCACGTCGACGATCATGCCCAACGCTTCCATGCGTTCGACCGCGGCCACGCCCAGCGAGCTGAGGCCGGCGCCGGTGGCGGACTCGCCGAGGCCGTCGGCGAGCATCGTGCGACGGTTCCAGGTGAGGCTGGCCATGCGCACACCCAGGCGCCAGAACGAATCGATGAGCTCCACGTCGTGGCCCACCGGCTCCATGCCCTCGAAGGCCAGGACCAAGGCGATCCGCCCACTATCGACCGCGCCACGCAGCTCCGTCGCCGTCGTCACCAGGGCCACGTCGGCGGCGTGGCGGTCGGCGATGGCCCAGGCGGCCTCCACGTAGCGCAGTGCGCGCCGAAGCGCGCCCTCACCGATGAACTGCTGCTCGGTGTAGATGGGCAGCACCTGCAGCACCACACCGCCTTCGCGCAGCTGGGGCAGCCAGAAGTCGCCGAAGGGGTCGGCGTGACCACGTTCCTGCTGGTGGACCACGCCCATCAGCAGGTCGTCGTGGCAGTCCGCCATGGGCAGGCGGACGGGCTCGGTCATCGCGGTCAGCCGGCCGGAGCGAGGGGTCCTGCGGCCTTGACCTGCACGCGGCATCCTCCGCCGGGGACGTATGTCATGGGGATCTCCATGATCGTGGTGATGCGCGTCTGGCCCGGATCGGAGCCGGCCTTCTTGGCGGCCTCGATGGCCAGCGCCTTGGCATCCTCCAGGCACTCTTCGCGGCTGGAGTCGTCGTAGCGGTAGACGCGGTCCACCTCGCCCGAGGCCTCGGCGATGGCGGCGCCGTAGGCGTTGGCCACCGCGAAGTGGTTGGGCTTGATGACCTCCGAGGTGCCGGGCACCCCGTCGGGCACCAGGTGTGAGCCACCACCGACCGCGATGAGCGGCAGGGCGTCGCGACTGGCCTTCATGCGGTCGGCTAGGACCTGCACCTGCTCGTCGACCCACGCCAGCGCCGCGTCGGCGGCCACAGGATCGAGCTTCACAGCCAGCGCTGGATCGCCGAAGCCGCTCAGCCGGCCCGCGCGCACGGAGACATCAGAGAGCGTGGGCACGTCGCCGCCCATCACCAGCGCCTCGTCGACGACCCGGTAGCCGACCGAGTCGGGACCGACGGTCACATCGTTCCCACTGCCGTGCACGATCGTGCCGCCACCAAGGCCGATGGAGATGAGGTCCGGCATGCGGAAGTTCGTGCGCACGCCACCGACCTCGACCGCGTGCATCGACTCGCGGGGGAAGCCATCGACCAGGATGCCGACGTCGGTGGACGTGCCGCCGACGTCGATGACGATGGCGTCGCTCAAACCCGCGAGCGCGCTTGCGCCGCGCATCGAGTTGGTCGGTCCCGAGGCCAGCGTCAGCACCGGGTACTTCATGGCCTGCTCGGCGGTCATGAGCGTGCCATCGTTCTGGGTCAGGTACGCGTGCACGGAGAGGCCGTTGTCAGCAAGGGCCTGGCCCAGGCCGTCCACGACCGCACGCGAGACGGACAGCAGCGCCGCGTTGAGCGCTGCGGCATCCTCGCGCTCGAGCAGCCCGAGCGAGCCGATCTCGTGGCTGACGGTGACCGCGACCTCGTCGCCCAGCTCCTCGGCGATGATCTCGGCCGCGCGATCCTCGTGGCTGTACGACGCAGGGCTGAACGGCGCAGCCACTGCGATGGCGTGGACCTGTCCCGCGCACTCATTGGCGAAACGTCGGACGGCGTCCTCGTCGAGGGCCGCGATCTCGCGTCCGTCGTACTCGTGACCACCGTGGACGATGGCGGTCGGGCCCAGAATCACCTCGGCCAATTCAGGCGGCCAGGCCGCACCAGGGCGCACGGCGTAGGAAGAAGGAGCGGCGGTCCGCAACAGGCCGATCCGGTCGAGGCCCGTGCGCTGGATGATGGCGTTGGCCGGATGGGTCGTCCCGAGCATCACCTGCGCGATGGCGCTCTTGTCCACCTGCTCGACGACGCTCGACATGGCGGCCCGGATGCCGTCCATCGGATCGGGCGTCGTGGGCACCTTCTGCGACGCCACCACGGCGCCGGCTTCGTCGACGATGACGCCGTCGGTGTTCGTGCCACCGACGTCGACACCCAGTCGCAGCGCGGTCATCGCGCACCTCCCAGGGGAACGTAGTCAAGGTCATAGCCGAATGCGCGAGGTCCGACGACTTCGAGCATGCCGTCCTGGTGCCATTCGGGCGCGCAGGGCATGGCGATGACGTCGAGCCGCTGGCCGTAGGCGAGCGCCTCGGTCAGCACAGGCTTGGCGGTCTCGTGGTCGATGAGGCTGATGAGGTCGGGCACCATGGCCACGCACTCGTCGCCGTCGAAGGCGACGAGGTTCTCGTTCTGGATCTCGATGCGCATGATGCGGCTAGCCTCGTGCACGTGCTCGAGCACGACCGTGCCGCGGGCGAAGCCCTCGGTCGTGCGTCGCTCGATGTCGACGATCTTGCCGGTGAAGATCTCCTTGGCATCGGCGAAGTCGAGGAATCGCTCCATCGCCCCCGGCTCGCCACGCTGGACCGCTGCCATGTGCCTGCCCAGGTCCGTGCAGAAGCTCATCGAGCCGTGGATGCCGTGGGCGTCGATCTGGCCTGCCGTGAGGGCATAGCAGCTGATGGCGTTGGCCATGCCCAGGCGCATGACGGCGCCACGTGCGAGATCCTCGGCCAGCTGGTTGGTCGTGGCCTCGTAGAGGCAGACGTTGCCCTTCTCGTCAGCCACGCACATGGGCGCAGCCTTGAGACCGGCCAGCGTGAACACCGTCATCTCGATCTGCGGGAATGCCCGCCGCATGGAGTCGGCATCGATGACCGGCAGCCCCAGCTGCGCCGCGGTCACGAGCGGGATGAGCGTGTTCATGCCGCCCACCTCGATGGGCATCAGTGCGACCGGCTCCTTGTTGAGGTACTGGGCCATCGCCAGGACGGACTTCTTGAACTCCTCACCCGACGGGATCTTCTCGAGGATGACCGTGGGCGCGCCGATGACCGCGGTCGTCAGCACCTGGCCGTCGGGAGGCAGCTCGTTCGGCGCTACCACCTGGATCGGGCCGTGCTCCTCGATGGCCTGCCGCACCATCAGCTTGGCGATGTACGGATCGCCGCCCCCGCCCGTGCCCAGGAGCGTCGCTCCCAGGGCGAGATCGTCGATGTCCTCGTAGCCGATGGTTCTCATGCACTGCCCTCCGATTGGTGCGTGTCAGGGTTCGTTGAGCGTCAGCCGCGGCGTGACCGCGACCAACTGTCCAGTGCCACCGCGAACAGGATCACGCTGCCCTGGATGATGCGCTGGAAGATGGGGTCGACCTGGTTGAGGTTGAAGCCGTTGATCATGAAGGCGATGAAGAAGACGCCCAGCACCGTGCGCCAGATGCTGCCCTCGCCGCCGGCGATCGACGTTCCACCTACGACGATGCCGGCGATGACGTCGAAGACGAAGTGCAGGTCGTCCGAGGGCGTGGAGCTCATCGTGCGGGACGCCCGCAATACACCCGCGAGCGCCGCCGCCAGCGCGCTGAGGATGAAGGCGGTGGCGATGATCCAGCGCACGCGCACGCCGGCCAGGCGTGCCGCATCGGCGTTGCCACCGACGGCGTAGACATAGCGCCCGAAGCGTGTGCGCGACAGTAGGATCCAGCTGGCGATGACGACCACGATGGCGATGGCGGTGGCCGAGGTGATGCCGAAAAGATCGCTGCGGGCCAGCGCGCCGAACGCGTCACGGTCGAGCGGTCGCATGATGGAGCGGTCGCTGACCACGAAGCCGATGCCAAAGATGATGAAGCTCGTGGCCAGCGTGGCGATGAACGAGTTGATCTTGCCCACGGTCACCACGCCCGCGTTCAAGGCACCCGCGAGCGCGCCGAAGCCGAGGCCGGCGGCGACCGCCAGGAGCAGCGAGCCGGTCTGGATCTCCACTCCCAGCGCCACCAGCGGCGCGACGACGTAGACCGCGCCCTGGCTGATGTCGAAGCCGCCGGAAATCATCGTGATCGTGGCCAGGCTGGCGGCGATGAGCACCAGCGACTGCTGGTCCAGTATGTTGCGCAGGTTCGCCTGCGACAGGAAGTTCGGGGTGGTCAGGGCCAGCAAGACGAACAGCCCCAGGACCATCCAGATGATGGCGTAGTCAGTGAGCAGCGAGACCACGTTGATGCGGCGGCCACGGCCGTCGCCGTGATGGGGATCGCGGTGCGACTCTGGCAGGTCAGCCTCGACGAGATGGGTCATCGGTCAGGCCGCCTGCTGCTCGGTACCGAAGGCCAGGTTGACGAGCTCGGCCTCCGTCGCGGTGTGGCCATCAAGCTCGGCGATGACCCGGCCGTCTCGCATGACCACGATGCGATCGGCCAGCCCGAGGACCTCCTCGGTCTCCGATGAGACGACGAGCACGGCCATGCCCTCCCCGGCCAGGCCGGCGAGCAGGTCGTAGATCGCTCGCTTGGAGCCGACGTCCACGCCGCGCGTGGGTTCATCGGCGATGAGCAACGGCGGATCGGCCAGCAGCCAACGGGCGAAGAGCATCTTCTGCTGGTTGCCGCCCGAGGCGTTGCGCGCCCGGGCCTCCACGTCGATTCCGCGAACGCCGGCTCGCTCCATCATCTCGGCCACGCGCCCCTTCTCGGCCCGGGTCCGAACCAGGCCGGCGAGGCTGAAGCGGCGAAGATGCGGCAGCGAGACGTTCTCGCGCACGGAGCGACCCAGGACCAAGCCTTGCTCTTTGCGCGACTCGGGAATCATGGCGACCCCGCTGGCGATGGCCTCGTTGGGCGAGCGGAAGTCGACGACCGAGCCGGAAAGGCTGACGTGTCCCGAGGTCATGGGATCGGCGCCGAAGACCGCCCGCACGACCTCGGTGCGGCCGGAACCAACGAGCCCGGCCATGACCACGATCTCACCGGCGTGTACGCCGAAGGTGACGTCCTCGAAGACGCCCTCGCGGGTGAGGCCCTCGAGCGAGAGCACGACCGGAGCGTCCGCCGGCAGCTCACGCTTGGGCGGGAAGGTCGATTCGAGCGTCCGGCCGATCATGCCCTCGATGCACGAGTCGTACGTCTCTTCGTGGCAGGCACTCGTACGGATGATGTGACCGTCGCGCATGATCGTGACGGTGTCGGAGACCTCCAGCACCTCTTCGATGAAGTGCGAGACGAAGACGATCGTGTGGCCGGTCTCCGCGAGCGAGCGCACAGTGCGGCGCAGGCTCAGCGTCTCGTCGGCCGAGAGGCGGGCCGTGGGCTCGTCCATGATGATGAAGCTCGAGTCACGCGCCAGTGCGCGCAGGATCTCCACCTTCTGCTGGTCATGCGGTGACAACTGCCGCACGAGCGCGTCCGGCGGCACGTGGAGGTCTTCCCGCTCCATCAGCTCCTCAAGACGGCGACGCAGCGTTCGGGTATCGACGAGTCCGAAGCGTCCTTCCTCGATGCCGAGGTAGATGTTCTCCACGACACTCCGCGCGGGCACCAGCGAGAGCTCCTGCGCGATCGTCGTGATGCCGTGATGCAGCGCATCGCGAGGCGACCCGAAGCGGACCGCCTGACCCCCGACTTTCAGGGTCCCTGCATCCGGCTGCAGGACCCCGGCCACGATCTTGCCGAGCGTGGACTTGCCGGCACCGTTCTCACCGACGATGGCGTGAACGGTGCCGGATCGGACCGCCACGTCGACCCCGTCGAGCGCCACCGTGGCGCCGAAGCGCTTGGTGACGTCGACGAGTTCGACGTGCGGTCGTGTGTGGGGCTGCGCCTCCGGCGTCAGCTCGCCCACTCGGCGGTGAACTGGTCGGCGTTCTCCGCGGTCAGCAGGCCCTCCTCGGGGACCGAGAGCGCGGGATCGATGCCGCCGAGGTCGTTGCCGTTGAGCGCTTCCACGAGCGCCTCCATCGCCAGGCGACCCTCGGTCGCGGGCACGCCGAAGAGGTCACCCCACCAGCGGCCATCCCTGACCGCCTCGACGCCGTAGGCGGTGCCACCGAAGCCGACGATCTTGACCTGGTCCAGGAGACCGCGGTCCAGGAGCGCCAGCTCGGCACCCTGCATCGTCTGGTCCGAGCCGACGACGACATCGAAGTCGGAGGTGCCCACGAGGATGTCCTGCATCTGCGCCAGACCCTCGTCCGGGCCGAGATACGAGCCTTCGCCCTCGGCCACGACGTTGACGTTCGTGCCGGCGGTCACCTCGTCGAAGCCCTGCTTCACCGCCACGTCGAGCGGGATGCCCTTGATGCCGTAGAAGTAGACGACGTCGCAGGGATCGAGGCCCTCACACGCCTGCACGGTCAGGGTCCCGAGGCGCTCGCCACGCTGGAGCGGCGGCTCGAAGACCGCAGCCGACAGCGCCGGCGTCTGCGGTGCGACGGTAGTGAAGTCGTCACCGATGACCTGGTTGAGCCCGACGATCTTGATGCCGGCATCGGCTGCCGCCTCGAGATCGGGGATGACCGCGGAGCCGGCGAGGGCGACCATGATCATGCCGTCGTAGCGATCGGCGGCGATGACGTCCTGCAGCTGGGTCGCCTGCAGGTCGGCGTCGAACTGGGCGTCGAACTCGGTGATCTTGATGCCGTTCGCGGCAGCGACCTCGTCCATCGCCGCCTTCGAGGCACCGAGCCAGGTGTTGGCCGAGCTGGCCGACATGTAGGCCACCTCGATCTCCTCGTCCTGGGCTGATACAGCGCCGCCGAATCCGGCGAGCGCCACCGAGCCGACCACGGCTGCGGCCACTCCGGTACGCATGATGCTTCGCATCGTTCCTCCTCCTACTGGTGTGCAGCGGCTCCGCTCGGCGTCCGGTGAGCGGAACCCCTCCTGCTGGACTGGCAACGGTAGCGCCTGTGGGCGCGCGGTGGAAGGTGTCGTGGCGGCCTCTTCTAGCTGGCGCGCAGTGCGGCCGTGCCCTCGAGGTCGAGCTCGAAGGAGTCTTCGTCGATGGCCACGCCGTAGTCGCGACGGGCGGAGCCAAGGCTCACGTAGCCTTCGCGCACGTCGTCGAGCACGGCTTCGGGGTCGCGCTCGAAGGCCGGCCCCCAGCCACCGCCACCACCGGAGTTGTTGACCAGCACCTCGTTCGGCGCCATCTGTTCGTAGACGCCGCCGACCACGGCCTCGTCATCGGTGCCCGGGCGCAGGATCATGTGGCAGTTCTCGCCATCGCCGCCACCCTCCATGCCCCACGGCTTGGTCTTCGTCTTCTTCACCAGCGTGATCGCCGAGGAAGGCTCCAGGTACTTGTAGATACGGGTGATGCCGAGGCCGCCGCGGTGCTTGCCGGGGCCGCCCGAGTCAGGCCGCAGGCTGTACTCCTCGATGAGCATCGGGGACTTGACCTCGAGGACCTCGACGGGGTTGTTGCGGCAACCGGACTCGGTCAGATGCATGATCCCGTTCTCGCCGTCCCCGCCGGCATGTCCGCCGAAGCCAACGGCCTCGTTGGTGGCCTCCAGCCAGGGCCGGCCGGTGCGCGAGTCCATGCCCAGGCCCATCATCGTGCAGACGTCGCCGCCGGAGCAGGCAGGGATGCGGTCAGGCATGCCCTGTGCCAGGGCCTTGAGGATGACCTCGCCCGCGAGCAGGCCCGTCCACAGCGTGAACGTCGGTGCCGGCGGCGTGGCGTGCATGAGGTTGCCCTCAGGCGCGATGATCCGCAACGGCCGGAAGTTGCCCGCGGTGGCCGGTGTGTCAGGCGTGGTCAGCGCCTTGAAGATGAGGCTCGAGAGCGCCATCGTGATACCGAAGGGCAGGTTGATGGGGCCGCTCACCTGGTCGTCGCTCTCGGACCAGTCCACGACCATCTCGTCGTCGGTGATGGTGACCGTGCAGGCCATCTTCACCAGTTCGCCGACTGCCACGCCGTCGTCATCGACGAAGTGCTCGGCCGACCAGGTGCCCTTGGGTAGCTCGGCCAACCCGGCGCGCGCGAGCTTCTCGCCGTGCTCGGCGATCTCCGCGCCGGCAGCCAGGAAGTCGTCACGTCCGAAGCGCTCGACGATCTCCTCCACGCGCTTGGCGCCGGTGACGCAGGCACTGACCTGGGCCAGCATGTCACCCACCGTCCGATCGGCGAAACGGCTGTTGAACTTGATGATGTTGACGATGTCCTGCTGCAGCTCGCCACGCTTCACGATCTTGGTGCAGGGGAAGAAGATGCCTTCCTGGTGCATGTCCGTGGAGTCGAGGACGTAGCCGGCGTCCTTCTGCTTGAGGTCCAGCCAGTGGATGCGAGCGGCTGTGAAGCCGACGAGCTCGTCCCCGGAGTAGATGGGCGCGAAGGCCGCCACATCGAGCGTGTGCGCCGAGGACCAGTAGGGGTAGTTGAGCAGGATCACGTCGCCAGGCTCGATGTTCTCGCGGCCCACGAAGTCGATGGCATTCTTGAGCGCGTAGTCGTTGGAGCGCGTGAAGATGGCCAGGCCCGGCGCCTCGGCGAGCAGGTCGCCCTCGGTGTCATAGATGCCCAGGCCGAAGTCGCGGATCTCGTACACGATCGTGCTGTACGAGGTGCGCATGAGGTTGCGCATCATCTCCTTGGCCGCGGAGATGAGGCGATGGTGGATGACCTCGGTGGTGATGCTGTCGACCATGGTTAGGCTCGCTCTCCGATGGTGATGTCGAGCTCGCCGTGCTCGCCCACGGTGAGCGAGTCCCCGGCGTGGATGACGGTGGTGGCGGTGCGCTCCTCGATGACCGCAGGGCCATCGACGCGGACGCCCGGGGTCAGCGCGTCGCGTTCGTAGATGGCGTAATCGACGCGACCGAGCTCCCCTCCCCCCCACACGCCGCGGCTGGTGCGGGCGGCGGCGGTTCCGTCACCGGACTCCATTCGTGGCAGCTGCGGGCGAGGCACCAGGCCGGCGCCGCGGACGCGGATGGTCACGATCTCGACCGGATCCTCGGTGCGGTGGCCGTACTGCGTCTCGTGGGCCACGCCGAAGGCCTCGCGGACCTCCGCCGCCAGCGCCTCATCGATGACGCCCGCCGGCAGCGTGATGGCCACGGTGTGCTCCTGGCCCTGGTAGCGGATGTCGGCGGTGCGGGTAAGGGCGCGATCAGCCTCGGCGAAGCCGTCGGTCTGGAGGGCCGTCTCGGCCAGCACCTCGAGCTCGCGGTAGTCCGCTTCGAGGCCCTCGGCGTCGACCGCGGCGAGATCGGTGATGCGGGTGCGTGCGAAGTCGTGGGCCACGTCGGCCATGAGCATGCCCATGGCGCTGAAGGCACCCGGGCCCGGCGGGACGATGACCCGCGGGACACCGAGCTCCCGCGCGGTGTCGGTGGCGATGATGCCGCCCGCACCACCGAACGAGAGGATGGCGAAGTCCGCCGGGCTGTGGCCGCGCTCGACGGTGATCTCGCGGACCGCGCCGACGACCTTGGTGGTGGCGATGCGCAGCATGCCGGCTGCGACGTCGTCACCGGAGATGCCCATCTTGGCGGCGAGCGCCGCCATCGAGCCGGCGGCCAGGTCGCGGTCGAGCGTGAGCGCGCCACCGAGGGCGGTGTCGCTGCCAAGGTAACCCGTGACGAGGGCCGCGTCGGTGACGGTGGGCTCGGTGCCGCCACGACCGTACGAGGCGGGACCGGGGTCGGCGCCGGCGCTCAGCGGACCGACCTGCAGGTGGTCACCGGCATCGACCCAGCCGATGGAGCCGCCACCGGCGCCGATGGTGTTGATGTCCAGCGTCGGCAGCGAGACCGGCAGCCCCTGGAAGGTGGCCGCGGTCGTGACGGTGGGCTGGCCACCGATGATGATGGCCGCGTCCAGGCTGGTGCCGCCCATGTCGAGGGTGATGAGGTTGGGCGCACCGACGAGCTCGGCGAAGGCCGCCGCACCCACGACGCCGCCGGCGGGACCCGAGAGCACGAGGTTGACCGGGCGCTCCTTGGCTGCGTCGACGGTCATCGCGCCACCACCGGAACGCATCATCAGGAAGTGGCCTCCGAAGCCGCGCTCACCGAGCTCACCGTCGAGCACGTCGAGGTAGTGGCGTACGACCGGCTTGACGTAGGCGTCGAGGACCGAGGTGCTGGTGCGCTCGTACTCGCGATAGACCCGCAGCAGCTCGTGAGAGAGCGTGATGTCCACGCCGGACAGCTCCTCGCGCAGGATGCGGTCGATCTCGACCTCGTGCTCAGGGTTGGCGTAGCTGTGCAGCAGGCACACGGCTACGGCCTGGACATCGGCCGCGGCGATGCGGCGGGCCACCTCGCTAACGGCTTCGGCGTCGACGGGCTCGAGGACGGCCCCATCCCAGGCCAGGCGCTCGGGAGCCTCGAAGACGAGGCTGCGCGGGACGAGTGACTCGGGCTTGCGGAAGGTCAGGTCGTACATCGGCTCGCGGTCGGTGCGGCCGAGCTCGAAGACGTCGCGGAAGCCGGCCGTGGTGACGATGGCCACGCGTGCGCCGGTGCGAGTCAGCAGCGCGTTGAGCGCAAGCGTGGTGCCGTGGACGAAGTAGCCGATCTCGCTCATCGGCGCACCACTCTTGGTCAGCGCTTCGAGCACACCCAGTGACGGTTCGGCCGGCGTGGTCTCGACCTTGTCGACGATCAGCTCGCCGCTCTGCGTATCGAGGGCCACGACGTCGGTGAACGTGCCCCCGACATCGACCGCAGCACGGAACGCCCCGCGTTCGGTCCCGCTGACTCCGTCCTGAAACGCCACTCGCCGATCCCTCCCATGAGCGAACGATCGGCCCGCCGGTCGCGAGCCGATCTCGTAGCAGCATGGTAGCAAGTGAAAACGACTACGGGCGTGTCGTCGCCACGCAGGCGAAGCGGCGAGGTCCGCCTGCGTCCAGGACCTCGCCGCTTCGGTAGGAACCTCGAGAATGGGCTAGATGAGGATGGCCAGGATCCCGAGCGCCACGGCCATGGGAGAGGCGATGGCGAAGAGTCGCGTCCGGACCGGATGCTGCGCGTACTGTGTGCGTGCGGTCCGAGCCAGATCCCCCAGTGCGTTGGCCCGGGCCCAACCGCGGGCCTCCTGCTGGCGCCGCTCGACGCCGTCGCGATAGAACTCGTGGTGCTGGAGCATTCCGTTCATGTCCCTGACCTCGCGCTGCGTGCCACCAAGGTAGGCAGCCGTGACGGCCGCGTCTGTCAAACCCCCGACAGGTGCCGGGTCAAGCGACGGCAGGCAGGTCGGCCGTAGCTGCCAGGACGGCCTTGATCTCGAACGGCGTCAGCCCCGGGTGCCCCGAGCGGAGCAGTGCGGCGAGAGCAGCGATGCGGGGTGCGGCGAAGGAGTTGCCGGTGGCCACCGTCGAGCCTCCGTCCCGCCAGGCGATCGGCACATCCACGCCCCAGGCCCCGAACTCCACGGGCGGAGCGGGGTTGTAGTACCAGCGCCAGGGATCGGGCTCCTCGTGCGCGGCGACCGAGATGACCGACGAGAACAGCGAGGGGTAGGAGGCGCCCGGCGCGTTGTTGGCTGCGCTCACCAGCGTGATCCCTGCGAAGTACGCCCGGTCCACGACCTCGTGGAAGTCGGCGAAGAGTGCCTCGCTGCGCGAGGAGAGCGAGAGGTTGATGACATCGACGCCCTGGTCGATGGCCCAC